>NZ_LZZL01000032.1:0-58450 GCF_002006495.1 Clostridium sp. BL-8 | reverse complement strand
CTTCCCTCGAAAATTATCTTATGAAATTCTTCATCTGCTTCAAACAATTTTTTATCATCATGATTTTCTATATACATTTGCTGAAGCTTTAGATTCATTTCTAAGGCCAATATATTTTCTTGTGAAAATTCCTTGCAAGCTTCTTTTACTACAGCTCTCTCTAAATGTTCACGTAGAAATCTGCCATCTTCAACAGCAGATAAATCAATTAAAGAGACAATCGTACCCCTTTGGGGATAAATCTGCACTAATCCTTCTTGTGCTAAACGAACAAGTGCTTCTCTAACTGGAGTTCTACTCACATTATATTTCTCTGAAAGCTCTTTCTCTGAAATGCTAGTACCAGGCTCAAGATATAAATTAATGATTTCTTCTCTAAGTGTATAATATATAGTTTTACTTGTAGTATTTTTCTTAACCTCTAAAGCCATCCTTTATTTCCCTTGCCTTTCGCAACTACCATACTTGTATGGTAGTTTAAAATCTATTTTATCACAGTATACTTATCCAAAACTTATGTGTTAAAAACTATTTTATTAAGTCAATGTAGTTCATAACTGCCATACTTGTATGGTAGTTATACTTATATATTATCATAACCGTTTACAATGTCAATAACCTATTTCAAAAAAATATATATTACAATAATAAAATTACATTTAAAACCTTTGTAGGCTAAGTAAATATCAGAATATAAAATGTAGAAAACTAATTAGGATACATATATAGGATAAAATAATTGTTAAATTGACACTAATAGAAATAACTAGCAATTTGTAGAAATTTCACGTTTAATCAATTTATTTAGCACATACGGTCAATTTTGGAATTTTAAGTATTCAACTTTTAGATATAATATCTATATAAATACCAAAAATTGAAAGGGGATAAAACTATGCTGAAAAACATTAAAATTATTAATAGTATTATTATGATGGTAATTCTATCTACTATTGTATCATTAGCTATCGCTATCGTCGGATACAGCAATATGAAATCAGTTAATAATAATTCTTCAGCAATGTATGAAAACGCTTTAGTAAGAATTATGAAAACTGAGGAAATTCGACAAACATTCTCAAATGTCAGATTAACTGTTAGTCGAATATCTTCCGGCGATTTCAACTCCGATGATGTAACTTCCATAGATAACAGTTATACAAATATGAATAAAATGTTGGACGACTATGAAAGTTTATCTTTAAGCACCTTAGAAAAAAATAACATAGCTGAATTTAAAAGCGATTCTGAAAAATATTATTCACAAATAAAGGAACTTGAAAAAGGAAGCAAACTCTACGGAATTGATCTTGAAAACTTTAATCAAGTTGGAGCTGAAATGCAGCTTTTTCTTGATAATTTAGCAAATTATAGCTCAAATATGGCCAATACTCTTCATAACGATAATACTAACTTATATGTTAGAAGTACTACAATTTTCTTTACTACATTTGCTATAGGATTCGTTCTTATGTTATTAGTCTCATATACTATAGTTGTTGTAATTAAGAAATCCATGAACGAAATAACTTCTGATTTAAAAATGATTTCCAATGGGGATTTTAGTGTAAGAATAGATTCTTATTCAAAAAATGAATTTGGAGTAATGAGGGAATCCCTAAAAAAAACAATTTCAAATATATCTTTAATGGTTGAATCAGTAAGAAATTCGACAAATATCGTAAATGAACAAACAACTAATTTATTAGGTGCTTCTGATGAAATGTCATCTTCTACACAGCAAATTAACGCAGCTGTTCAAGAAGTAGCAAGTGCTGCTAACGAACAATCAAATGACTTAATAAATGTAAAAATATCTTTAGATGCTTTCGCTGATTCATTAAATCAGATAACAACGGCAATTAACGATGTAAATTCTAATCTTCATAATATCAATTCAATGGCAGAAAACGGTAATTCAAAATTGAAATTCTTATCCGATTCAATAAAGAATGTAAATGAATCTTTTGATACCGTGAGAAATAAAGTTGTTTCATTAGACAACCATGTTGAAAAAGTAAATGATATAACAAACATTATAAACTCTATTGCTGAACAGACTGATTTGTTAGCTTTAAACGCTGCTATCGAATCAGCTAGGGCAGGGGAAGTTGGTAAAGGCTTTGCAGTCGTTGCAGAGGAAATCAGAAAACTTGCAGAGCAGTCTAAATTATCAGCTAGTGATATAAGCAACCTTATTTCAAGCATTAATAAAGAAGCGCAAGTTGCAGTAAAAACCACCGATTTGGGTAAAGATAGCTTAAACAATCAATCCGAGCTTATTGAAGATTCTATAAAATCTTTCACGTTGATATTTAATGCTATTGAAACTATATTACCTAGAGTCGATAATGTAAATAAATCAATTGAACTTATAAATACTGAAAAAGATCTTATAATATCTAAAACATTAGATATTTCCGGAGTTTCAGAAGAAAACGCAGCTTCTGCTGAAGAAATAGCAGCTTCCGTCCAACAAATTAATCTATCATTTAATGAGGTAGCTACTTCAGCTCAAACTCTATCAAACTTAACAAGCTCTATGATGAATGAAGTAAATAAATTTAGGTTATAGCATTCTATACAAATTTCAATGATAAATTGCTATTACATTTAAATAGACAACTAAAGATCTATAATCTAAATTAGCAATAAGATACTGAAATTTATATAGTTAATCACAAAATATCATCTTGAGTTAAAATGGAGGATAATTATGAAAAAGTTGAAAATTTTAAACATTGCACTTGTAGTAGTCCTTATGGGCAGTATATTTACAGGCTGTAGTTCAAAAAATAACACTAAAGCTGCAAAACCTATCACCTTAAATATAATTGATGTATCTGGAAGCATGAAACTAGTCGGAGATGCAATTGATCAATTTAAAGCTGCAAATCCTGATTTAGTAGGTGATATAGTAGTTACAAATTCAACTGCGTTAGAAGTTCCATCTTTATTGAAGGCACAAATTCTATCAGAAAATGTACAAACTGATTTAGTTTTCACTGGAATTGATGGACTTTCGACATGTATTAATAGAGATGTTATTGAAAACATTATGCCGAAATACAGTGACAGCTTTCCTAACTTAGAGGAAAATTACAGTTCCGGAGCAAAAGCTACATATGACTTAGTGAAAGGTTATGGCATAACATATGTGTACTCTCCTAGCGGTCCACTTTTTAGTTATAATCCTGATGCTGTTCCAAATGTGCCTAAGACACCTGATGATCTTTTAGCTTTTGCTAAAGCTAATCCTGGCAAATTTACTTATGCAAGGCCAGCTAATTCAGGACCTGGAAGAACTTTTCTTCTTGGATTACCATACATATTAGGAGATAAAAATCCAAAGGATCCCAAGACTTGGGACAAGACATGGGCTTATCTCAAAGAACTTGATCAATACATAGATTATTATCCAGGTAAAACCGGAACTACATTTACAGAATTGAATTCAGGTAAAAGAGCAATTGTTACAAGCCAGTTGGGTTGGGATATAAACCAAAGAATTACAGGAGGAATCCCTAGTAGCTTCCAAGGTTTTATGCTCAATAATACTACATTAGTAGCAGATGCTCAATATATGGCTATGCCAAAAGGACTTACTGATGAGCAAAGGGATGTCACTTTAAAATTGATGGAATGGCTTATGACTCCAAAAATGCAAGCTATAACATATGACAGTGGTTACTTCTACCCTGGGCCTTCTGTTAAAGATGTTCCACTCGATGCAGCACCCAAAGACAGTCAGGATAAAATAAAACCAGCCATGAGGCAATCATATGACGATGCCATTAAAACTCTTCCAACCACAACACAATTGGATACAAATAACTTTATGGAAGCATTAAATATGTGGGATCAACAATTCGGTACAAAAGTTAAAAGATAAACAAACTTAGTTAAAATTAAAATTCCAACAAAAAAACTTCATCACTGGATAATTCTTTTCCGTGATGAAGTTTACTCTTTAATATTATTATAATGCAAACAATACTACAAATGCTATTGCAATAAAGTACATTGGTTTAGGAATATCTTTTGATTTACCTGTAAATAATTTTATTAGTACATACGCTACAAATCCAAATGCTAAACCATCTGTAATTGAATATGTTAAGAGTGTCAATACCAATGTTAAGAAAACAGGTAATCCTTCAGTAAAATCTGAAAAATCAACTTTTGTTATTGGTTCCATCATTACTGCTCCTAGAACTATTAAAACAGGTCCTGTAGCAAATCCAGGTATAGCAGTTAATACTGGTGAGAAGAATAATGATAAGAAGAATAATCCAGCTACTGTTATTCCTGCAAGTCCAGTTCTTCCACCTTCAGCAATCCCTGATGCTGATTCAATAAATGCTACTGGTGTAGAAGTTCCTAAACATGCTCCAATTACTGATCCAACTGCGTCAGCTGTTAAAACTTTATCTGCGTTTAAAACATTACCTTTTTCATCTAAATATCCAGCCTTTGAAGCTAATCCAATTAATGTTCCTATACTATCAAATACATCTATAAATAACATTGAAAGAATAGCAGGAATAATTCCAATTACCATTGCACTCTTGAAATCAAATTGCATGAAGATTGGTGCAACTGATGGAGGCATAGAAACTATTCCATTAGGCAATTGAGCAACACCAAATACTACACCAAGTGCATATATAACAAGCATTCCAATGATAAATGAACCTCTAATATTCTTATAATATAATATTCCAATAATAACTACACCTAAGCATGCCAAAAGAACAGATGGATCCTTTAAGTTTCCGATAGTAGTTAATGTCGATTCACTACCAACAATTACTTTAGCATCTTGAAACCCTATGAATGTTATAAAGAAACCAATACCAATACTAATTGCATATTTTAATGTCTGAGGTACACTATCAATAATTACTTGTCTAACTTTAAATACATTAAGTAATAAAAATATAATTCCTTCAATTAATGAAGCTGCTAAAGCTGTTTGCCATGAGAACTTCATACCTAAACAAATTGTAAATGTGAAAAGTGCATTTAATCCCATACCTGGAGCCATACCAAATGGATAATTTGCTACTAACGCCATAATTATAGTTCCTACAAGGGACGCTAATGCTGTAGCTGTAAATACAGCTGATTTATCCATGCCTGTTTGACTTAAGATACTTGGATTTACAACTAAAATATATGCCATTGTTAAAAATGTAGTTAATCCCGCTAATAGTTCAGTCTTAACTGTTGTTTTGTTTTTTTGTAAATGAAATATTTTTTCTAATATTCCACTCTCTGTCTTGTTTACCGCATTGTTTGATACATTGTCCAATTTTAATTCCTCCTATTTTTGAGCTACACAAAATACATTGCCACTCTAAAACAATATTTTAATTAGTATTTACACTAATTAAATAAAATATAAAAGAATAATAACAAGAATTTATAGCTATTTCCCTAAAAAAACGCAAAACCCCTTTGCAATAACAAAGGGGTTTATAAGCAAGTAAAATACCTATAAACACCCATAGTCAGACAATTTACGGTAGTCTGGTAGAGACACTTAGACCTTATTTCCAAGCATATACGGGTAAAAATTTCATCATTTATATATAACCTACTAATTTACCGAATTTTACTTTTCACATTATTTTAACTACGAAAATAATGTGATAGCCAAACACGATATATTAAGCGTGCAATATATAGCTCTTTTTTACATATTTAATCCTACAATATTTTTAATTATAAATCAATACTATTTTAAAATTTTATGTATTTTTTTATAATTTCAGGGTTAATCGTTCGCCTTTTTTCTTAAAAATAAGAACCAATCAAATATTTACTCATTGTTTATTTTCATAGCAATTAAGTAAATTATGCAGTCTTTCAACTTCATTTGTAATTATACTGTCAGTGTTAAACTTTATAACCATCTTCATATGCACTTCTTCATTTACTGTATATGGATTTATTTCTATTCCTGCTTCTTGTATTTCCTTCACATATTCCTCATTCAATATGCTTGGAAAACATGGATGATAACATTCTACTGCTATATCCTTTAAATACTTCGGAACATTTGCAAGGGTTGAACTAGTCAAAGCTCCTAGCTTTATTTCCTTATCTAATTCTCTCACTTTAACTAAACTTAAATGATTAAAAGTTGAAATTATAATTCTCTCCTGTATATCATATTCATAAATCATTTCCAAAACCTTTTCCTCTAATCCATCATATGGGAATATGCTGTTTTTCAATTCTAGATTTAATATCTTTAAATTTGAATCAGCAACAAGCTCAAAAAACTCTTTCAAAGTTGGTATTTCTTTGCCACTTTTAGTTCTAAACCTTTTTAATTCAGCTAAAGTATAATTTTTAACATATCCTTTCCCATCTGTTGTCCTCTCTAAGGTTTCATCATGAATTAAGACTGGTATATTATCCTTTGATAATTGAACATCCGTCTCAATTCCATCAGCTTTATACTCTATCGCCTTTTCAAAAGCAATCATTGTATTTTCTTCAAATTTGCCACTATACCCTCTATGAGCTATATTTAAAATTTTCAAGCCAAACACTTCCTTTATTTATCATTCATAATTAATTATAAGCTCTTATATTTGCCTTAAATAAGTTAAGAAAATAATAGACAAATTTCTTTGTCTATTATTTTCATTATACCCTATTTATTTGCTTTATTATATTTATCTATCGCTTCATTTATTGATTTTTCGCTAGCATCTATAGCAGCCTCTGGAGATTGTTTACCTTGAAGCATAGCTTCTATATTTGTTTCAACAGTTTGTCTTGCTTCTGTAAATACTCCAAGTAACGCTCCTTTAGATTCAGCTGGTGATGAATGTAATTGATCAATTGCTGTTTTAAATTGTGGTGTTTTTTGTAAATGATCTTTCATTTCTTGCAAATCATAAGCCTTTGTAGTTACAGGAAAATATCCTGTTTTCTCATTCCAGAAAACTTGTTCTTCTGGTGATATCATAAATTTAATAAATTCAAATGTTGCTTTTTGCTTTGCTTCATCGCCCTTGTCTAACATCCATAATGATGCTCCACCAATTGAAACTCCACCTTTATCATCTTTATTTATTTTAGGTAAAGCAGCTGTTCCAACTTCAAATTTTCCATTAACTCCTTTTAGTACTGAAGTAAGTGTCGCTGTTGAATCAATATACATGTCTGTTTTTCCTGATACAAATGCATCTTGTGTATCTTGAGTTTTTCTTCCAAAATTACCAAGTAGCCCTTGATCATAAAGACTCTTCCATGCATTTAATATGCTTAATCCCCCACCATTATTTTTAAAATCCACACTTGTAGCAGCAGACTCTCTTCCATTTCCATTGTTTGCATATGGTTTTAATTGTTTAGCCATAAACTCTTCAAAAAGCCATGCATAAATAGCCATTGAAAATCCATATTCTGAAACATTATTTCCATCCTTTTTAGTTAATTTCTCTGAATATTGTTTTATTTCATCAAAATCCTCAGGGGCCTTTTCTGGATCTAATCCCGCTGCTTTGAATGCAGTCTTATTATAATAAAGAATTGGTGTTGATGAATTGAATGGCATTGAATATAATTTATTATCAACAGTGTAATATGCTAAAAGATTTGGTTCTAATGATGACGTATCATATTTATCATCGTCAATAAACTTTTGCATTGGAGTTGCTATTTTAGAGTCTATCATCCATCTAGTTCCGATATCATAGACTTGCATTACATCTGGATATGCTTTTTTATCCTTTGTACTTTTCACTTTATTAATGGCATCATCATATTCTCCTTGGTATTGTGCTGTAACATGAATATTATCCTTATTTTCTTTATTAAATTTATCTACCATCTCATTTAATGCATCACCGTTAGTACCACCCATTGAATGCCAAAAAACAATTTCTGTCTGGCCCCCATTATTGCTACTTGCACTAGTTGATGCAGCCTTTCCACAACCGCCTAAAACTGCTGTGCACATACATGCCGTTAACATAATTGATAAAATTCTTTTTTTCATAATAAACCTCACTCTCTTTTATTTATAAATATTTATCTGTATTTAATTTAGATAAGAATGATAGTCAGACATTCTAGTAAATTCTCCCTATCCTTTTACAGCTCCTGAAGTAATTCCTTTTATAAGCTGCTTCTGCCCAATAATAAAAATTATTATTGAAGGCAAAATGATCATAATAACTCCTGCAAATACTAATCCCAAATTCTCATTATCTGAAGATTGAAGCATACTTACACCTATTTGAACAGTCCTGTTTTCTGGAGAATTTGTTACAAGTAATGGCCACATATATAAGTTCCATGTATTTAAGAAGGTATATACTCCAAGAGATGCTATCACAGGTTTAGATATAGGAAGCAATACCTTAACAAAGAACTTAAGATTACTACACCCATCAAGTTTAGAAGCTTCTTTTAATTCTTTTGGTACTGTCAAATAAAACTGTCTTATTAAAAATATCCCCATGGCCGATACTAAAAACGGTACTATGAGTCCTGTATAAGTATCCGTCCACCCTAATTGAGCTATTGTCAGATAGTTAGCTATTATTGTTGATTCACTTGGAATCATTAAAGTAGACAAACATAAGATAAACAATAGGTTCTTTCCTTTAAAATCAAAATAGGAAAAAGCATACGCAGCTAAACATGATGTTATTATTTGTCCTATTGTAACAACCGCTGAAACAAAAAAACTATTGAATATGAATTGAAAAATTGGAACAGTTTCTATTACCAGTTTAAAATTATCTAAAGTAATACGTGTGGGAAAGAATTTAGGAGGATAAGAAAGTATCTCATCAGGAGTCATTAAACTTATATTAAGCGCATAAAGTATTGGCGATATCATAATAAGCCCAACTATTATATTAAATAAATATAACAAACATCTTTTTTTCTTGCTCTCCATTACGAATAATAAACTCCCTTCTTTTCGAATTTTAATTGAATAAGTGTTATTATAAGTATTATGAAAAATAGTATTATTGATTCTGCACAGGCAGTTTCAAATCTATTATTTAAAAACGCTTCTCTATATATCTCATAGACTAGTACATTAGTAGCATTAGCTGGTCCTCCAAGAGTTAACAGCTTTACTTGCCCAAAAGCTTGAAAAGAATTAACCATATTTATGAATACAACAAAAAACAATGTAGGTGAAATTAATGGAATTGTCAGTCTAAAGAATTTTCTTCCCCATTTAGCTCCATCGATTTGTGCACTTTCATTTAATTCATCTGGAATATTATTAAGACCTGTTAAAATAAATATAAAATTCAAACCAATATTAAGCCATACTGTGACTAATGCAACTGAAAACAACGCTATTTTCTCATCTGTAAGCCACCCAATTTGTGCTTTTAAAATATAATTTAATATTCCTATAGACGGATGATATAGTAACATCCATATTATTGCTGCTGCTGCTGAAGATACTGCCATTGGCATTGCAAACATAACCTCATATACTTTACTTCCTTTAAGCTTTTTATTTGCAAGAATTGCAAGTGCAAGTCCAATAATTATTGCTGGTATGGCTGTTATTACAACAAATTTGAAGGTAGTCAAGATACTATCTATAAAATCTGAAGAGGAGAACAATTCTATATAATTATCCATTCCAACAAAACCAGCTGCTTCTCCATTTGTATTGGTTACATTAAAACTTAAAAATATAGTTTTTATAAAAGGATAAAAGGTAAATATTAAAAATCCTATAAAGCAAGGAATTAAATAAAGATACGGCTCTATTTTCTTAAATAGACTTTTCATTATAATTCCTCCCCATCTATTCTTTTTTCACTAGCTTCATCAAAAAAGTGTGCTCTTTGAAAGTCAAACTTCACTCTTATAGTCTGTCCTTCATCTCTCTTAAATATTCCATTAACCTTACAAGTCATACTACTATCACTCATTTTAAAATGTATATAAGTCTCACTTCCCAAAATTTCAACAAGCTCTATCTCTCCAACTGCTATATCTGTTTTTACATTTATCGAATCGCTATTTTGATTTCCGCTATCTTCTATACTAAAATCTTCAGCAGATTCTCCATTATTATTTTCTGACACTTCAATGTCTTCCGCTCTCACTCCAACTACAACTTCACTTCCACAATACTTTTCTTTAAAGATTCTTATAAGATTTCTATCCTTAATATTATGTTTTATATAAGCATTTTCAATGTATATATTATCGTCAGCTTCCATAACCTTTACTCTCATAAAATTCATTTGCGGAGAGCCTATAAAACTAGCTACAAATTTATTACTTGGTTCTTCATATATTGTTACTGGGTCTGCAATTTGTTGTATTTCTCCTTTATTCATTACAACAATTTTATTTCCCATAGTCATAGCTTCAGTTTGGTCATGAGTTACATAAATGAAAGTAGTTTTAAGTCTTTGATGTAATTTTATTATTTCACTTCTCATAGATACTCTTAGTTTTGCATCTAAATTAGAAAGTGGTTCATCCATTAAAAACACCTTAGGCTCCCTAACAATTGCACGTCCAAGTGCAACTCTTTGTCTTTGCCCACCTGAAAGTTCTTTTGGTTTTCTATTTAATAACTCTTCAAGTTCTAATATCTTAGCCGTTTCATGTATTTTTTTATCTATTTCCTTTTTATTCATCTTTTTAATTTTTAAGGCAAATGCCATATTTTCATAGACCGAAAAATGAGGGTATAATGCATAGTTTTGAAATACCATAGCTATATCCCTATCCACTGGTTCAACTTTATTAACTAATCGATCTTCTATATACAATTCTCCAGAGGATATTTCTTCAAGTCCTGCAATCATCCTTAAAGTTGTTGATTTACCACAACCAGATGGACCAACTAGAACTACAAATTCCCCATCTTCAATGTTCAAATTAATATCATTAGCGGCCTTATAACCATTATCATATAACTTATTCAAAGACTTTAGGATAACTTTTGCCATTTATCTGCCCCTTTCTAAAATTGGTTTATCCCACTTATATAGTTTTTATTTGACTCTATAACTATAATATTTAAATATTAAGTAAATATTGTATATAAGTTAAACTAAGTTAATTGGAAGTTAATAATAATAAACCCATATTTAACTTATAGATACATTTATTTAAATCAAAAAGCTATGTATTATCATATCCTAATATATACTACTATTTTTAGGTGATTTTTATAAAACTCTATGCAGGCTTAAACTTAAAAGATTTACAATTTTTAGGTGCAGGAACACAAGGAAAAGTATACAAAATTGATTTTCAGAAATGTATTAAAATTTTTAAAAGCAAACAGATATGCGCTGATGAAATAGAATCATTAGTTATGGCACAACAAGATGCTCACTTTCCAAAACTTTATGCCTTTGATACAAATTATATTATCAGAGAATATATACAGGGTATTGAATTGGATAAATATTTAAAATTACATCCTCTTACTCAAGATGTTTCAAACAAAATTATTGAGCTTTACGTAGCTATGGATTTAGTAGGTTACACTCGCTTAGATGCCGCTCCATTTCACATTTTCCTTACACCATCAAATGATATCAAGCTTATTGATACAGCCAGAGTCATGAAAAAAAGAACCATATATCCTTATCTAATTATTGATAGCCTAAAAAAATCAGGATATAAAGAGCAATTCCTGAGCTTTGTAAAAATAAACAAACCAGAACTCTATGCTAAATGGCTGCAATACTTCAAATAAAATATTATAAAGTCATATTTTTGAGAGGAGAAAAAATGAGGTTTATAGTTTTCAGTGATTCAAAGGGTAAAAAAAATGGCATAAATGAAAAAGTACTTAAAACACTAATGCATGAATCATGCGAATTAAGACCAGCTCCAGAATTTATTGTAATGTGTGGAGATACTGTTGCAGGTAGTTCTAAAGAAGAAATATTAAATTTTCAATTGACTAAACTAAGGAGAATAATAGAACAATATCATCCAAACAAACCGTTATTTCCTGTAATAGGGAATCATGAAGTTAATATAGAGCCCTTAAATGACAGATTCGAAAAAATTTTTAGTCAGGTTTATAATGATTTAACTCCCAATGAATACCTTTATGCTTATAATAAAACAGTGTATTATATAGACATTGCCGATATGAGATTTATAATTCTAAATGCTTTTCATCCCGGTTTAACTCATAGAATTGGTAAAGATCAGATTGCCTGGTTCGAAGAAAAAGCTTCAGAGTTTAAAAGAAATAAGTTTGTTTTTGTTCATTCACCAGCTTTTCCAACTGGAGCTCATTTAGGTCATTGCCTTGATTTATATCCAGAATGTAGAGATGAATTTTGGAAAATTGTTGATAAATACAATATAGATATAGTTTTTTCAGGTCATGAACACAATTATTCAAGAAAAGTAATTGATGCTTCTTTCAGTAATGAAAATTTTTGTTACGAAAACAGTATTACACAGGTAATTACAGGTGGCGGCGGTGAAAAACTCAGAGACAAATATACAAGTAAAAAAGGAGTTGTAATCCCTCCAATTGCTGTATATCACTTTTTAGTTGTAGATGTTGAAACAAATTACATTAATGTTTCAGCTATAAGTTCAAAAGGCAGCAAAATTGATGAATTTAAAATAGATAAAAATGAAAATAGAATTAACTCTCATTCTAATTCTATTTTCAAATAAATTCTTAAATAAAAAAATCCCATGATAATATCTATAAAAGATATTGTCATGGATTTCACACTAACTATTAATTAATCTTATTCAATTTTTTAAAATCCCGCTTTTGACATTTAATTATATTTCAAAACACAAAAATATTTTTATGTATTTTGGCATTTTAAAACATAAGCTGGTGGTAAATTGAATATAACTCTCTCTAAGCTTATATCCTTAAAATAACTTCCTATGTAACCTTTCTTAAGTAATGTATACTGAAAAGTTATAAACAAACCATTTTTCTTTAAGATATCTCTTGTCTTTTTTAATATCATATTTGACATACTTTTTGGTAGACTTGCAAATGGTAATCCAGAAACTACATAATCTACTTCTTTAATATTATATTTTTTTAGATACTTGTCTATATTTTCTGCCGAATCATTTACAACTATAATATTACTATAATTACTATATCTTTCTTTTAGCTGCCTGCAAAATTCCTCATTATATTCGATAAGCATTAATAAAGTCTGCTTTTTTATTTTTCTCACTAATCTTTCAGTAAATACCCCAGTGCCTGGTCCATACTCAACAATACACTTTGCATTTTCATAGTCAATATCACAAGCCATCTTTTCAGCAAGTTTTTTAGAACTAGGTGCTACAGCTCCTACTGTTCTAGGTGATTTTAAATACTCTATTATAAATTTTCCCCACATGGTATTATAACCCTCCTGCATGTTTTTATTAAAACACATATTTTATTCTTAATAAAAAGGATTATTCCCATCTATATAGAATTGGAGATAATCCTAAAATATTTCTTAATAATTTTCAGGTATTTGGTTGTGACATTTCATCCCAGGCCCAATACTACAACATAATCAAAACTCAAAAAGAACTAAGTATTGTCGGTCTAGCGAATTGTGCGCAACCTGATGATGTATATCTAACAATTCTCCACCACGGTGCATCACTATATAATAATTAGAAAATTATGTTATAATTTATTTTCTTTAGATTATAGCACATTAAGGAAATGAACTCAATAACTTACAAAACATTTTTAAATTTTATTAACATCATTTATATTAACTGGATATATTGACACAAAAAGCAATCAAATTTTTTTTTCTTCTGCTATTTAATGTAGTAATATGCTCTTGGTATACCATTAAGTCTCAAGGGTATATTTCCACAAACTTTGATATAATATTTATTTAATAAGCTTGTTCATATCCTCAGCAATATTCTTCAATTCATTAATACTCGCTTCTATTTCTTCACTAGTAGCAGCTCCTTGAGCTATAGATTCTGTCACCGTTTCAAATTTTGAAATTGTATCCTTAATTAAATTAGCTACTTCTTCGTTAAAATTTACTACATTTTTAGTCTCTGAAAATAATGTATTAGATGCCTTATTTATTTCCATAATATTATTACTGAATAATTTTAAATTTGAAGTCATATTATTTATTCCTTTTACAGTTTCATTAATAATATTATTCCCTACTTGAGACTTTTCATTATTATCAGTCATTTGTCTTTGAACTAAATTTATATTGTTTTTCAATTCCTCCACTATTGCACTTACCTGATTAAGTGATTCCTTTGTTCCTTCTGCTAATTTTCTTATTTCATCTGCTACAACTGCAAATCCCTTACCATATTCTCCAGCTCTTGCTGCCTCAATTGATGCATTTAATGCAAGAAGATTTGTCTGCTCTGATATATCTCCAATAAGCTTTAATATTTCATCTACCTCTCTTGATTTTTGTTCCAAATCATTTGTAGACTTAAAAGTATTTTGTATATTATTCTTTATATCATTAATAATTGACAGTGTATTATTTAAAGCCTCTTGATTTTTATCAGTAATTTCAATAAACTCTTTTACTTTAGTTTCATTATCTTTTGTTTTATTAGTAACTACTTCATTAGCACTTAGTAATGTATTTAATATTTCCTTATTCTTATTTGATTTGTTTAACATTTCCCCTGAGTCTTTTGACATAGATTGACTTGTTCCTGATACTTCTAAAAGAGAGCTCGTTTGTTCTTCAATAGCAACACTTAAATTTTCACTTGATGCTAAAACGGTATTTGAAATTTGAGTTATACTTTGGAACAAATTTAATATTTTTTCCTTCTCTTCCTCTACTTGACTTTCTTTTTCACCAATTGATTCTAATAAACTTGATGCAAAATATACAACAACAAAAACTAATGTTAAAGTTATCAGAATTGTAATAATTGTCATAGATGCTTCTGCCACTGTAAATTTCTTAGCTAAAAAAATTGAAGGATTGTTTATAAAAACTATAACTTGACATACAATACTCAAAATTATCGATGCACTAATCATTTTTACGTCAAAAAATAATGCTCCAAGAATAATAAAGAAAAAAATTACTAGCCACAAAGAATTTAAGTGCATTGTCAAATTTAAATATAAATATTGAAAATAAGTTATAAATAAAAGTATCCCCTTTGTTACATTAAAAGCTTTGATATTAAAGCCATTTTGGGCAAGTGTAAGTTTATAACACTTATGTAGCACTATAGCGTAAATAGTAACAAATGCTCCTAGTAATATTAAAGAATTTACACTTATATCATCATTAAAGCCAAATAATTTCAAACCGCAATAGAATATAAATGACAGGACGCAACATATCATATATATTATCAACACAAATTTAAGCGTCTTCTTATTGAACCTTATTTTAAAATTTTCCTTTTTACCCATTTTTACCCCCTATGTATTACATTAATTATTTATATTTCAATATTTATATAGCATTACTATACTCTGAGAGCCTGCTCCGAATGTCCAAAATACAATATAATCTCCTCTCTTGATTTTGCCTCGTTCTATTGATTCATATAATGCTATAAACGGACTAGTAGTACCTGTATATCCATACTCATTCCCTATATATATTGTCTTATCCTCCTCCAATTCCATAAGTTCTCTTATTTTCTTCGTATTAGTAAATGCAAGTTGTGATAAACAAAACATACTGATATCATCTTTAGTTAATTCTGCATTTTTTATGACTTTCGTCATTATTTCTGTAGCAGGATACATAAATACTCCTGTATCAAATGGTGTCCATTTTAACCAAAGTTCATCAACATTTCTGGATTCAAAAAAACTTGAAAAACCATTACTTGGATACAAAACTTTATCACTAACTTCTGTATTTATATAATATTCAGTATCAATCACCCCACAATCCTCATCTACTTTTTCTAAGATTATTGCACATGCAGCATGTCCATAATTTCCATAGCATATTTCATTATTAGTATCACATAAGGAATTATCATCATCGCATCCAACTATTAGAGCCATCTTTGCATGTTTAGAAGACATTAAATAATTTGATATATTCTCTAAAGCAACTCCCATGCCTGCACAATTTGCATTCATATCAAAACACATTACATTTTCCTTTAGATTTAATTCTTTGTGTAACAAAATCGATGTTGGAGGTGATACATATTCCGATAATATCGACGAATAAACTAATACATCTATATCACTCCCCTGCAAACCTGCTTTATCTAACACAGATTTCGCAGCTTTTATGGATAAGGATAGAGAATTCTCGCCTTCATCAAACATATATCTCTTATCTCTTCCCATTACATCTTCTAACAAATGTCTCACATCCTTATCTTGTTGTTCGAAATGCTTTATGTAAAAATCATTTGAAACAACTTTAGAACCATGACAGACATCAATACAGCTTAATCTTACTCCCATAACTTTCCCCTCACTTTACATTACTTTTTATAAATATACATTTTTAATTAATACAAATAAAAAATGCATGTGCTACTCTCTTTTTTGTGACCTTTTATCCAATTAATACTCCAATAAGCATTGACATCACTAATTTCAAAAAACTATTTTCCATTAATTTATAAAAAACAAACTTTTATTAATCCTTCCCCTTCAGATAGTTCCTATACATAGAAAAAGTGCCTATTAATTAATAATAGACACCTAATAAAAGCATAAACATTTATTCTTAACAACTTCCTCTTAGTAGCCTGGCAATCATAGACATAACATTCCTTAGACCCATGGCTTTGTGACCTTACCTTTCAATAAGTGTACTATTATCAATATATACACTATATACTACTCCATTTTCTTACATTTTTCAATATTAGTTGCATATTTCTACAATAATTCCTTCTGTTCCGTTATATTCAATCTAGACTTAAATATTTACCATATGCATGTAATAATTTAAAAACACCTTATAATCTATATCAAATTTATCCTTTCTCTAATACTATCTTACTAAATTCACTTCATAGCACATTTTCTGCAGCATCAATCCGCTTTTCTCAGATAAAAACATGTCTTCTTTACACTCAAATCCGATTTTTTTATAAAAATTGATGGTGTCTGCCCTTGCATTTAAGTATAAATGACCAATATTATTTTCTTCAGCCTTGAAAATATGCCTTTTCATCATTTCAAATCCAATTCCCTTTTTTATGTATTCCGGATTAACAACTACATTAGTGATTTTGCCCTTATCATTGATTTTAGTCATTCTTGAGTATCCTATAACTTTATCTTCCCTTAATGCCACTAAATGAAAACTTATATGATCAAATTCATCGTAATCATATTTACTAATTTTGCTATATGGTTTAAATAAAATATTAAATCTTAAATCTATCACATCCTTAAATTTTTCATTTGTATAATCTATATACTGATATATAATGTTATTCATAATAGTCCCCTCTATTTCTAATAATATAATTACATTATACACTATATTCATTATTAATGCATATTTATTCATAAGTAATTATATTTTTTTAAATAAAAAAACTATCAACATTATCGCTATTAAACATTTGCGACATATTGATAGTTATATAAAGTACGTTTTGTTATTCAACTTATACATAATAAATTATAACTGTTTATTAACAATTTTTATGATAACTCTTCCCATTTTCTTTTTGCTTTCAGCACATTTTCCTCGCTTAAATTAGTTTCTTTTACTATTTCACTCATTCCGCACCCTTTATTAAGCATTTCTTTAGCTTTCTCCATAGCTTTCTCATGTTCACCTTTTTCCAATTTTTTCATAAACCTGCCTCCTCTAATTATTAATAAATACACGATTAGTTTTGCCTTCATCTAAATATTTATTCAATTATCTTGATTTAAAATCAAATTTAATAATATTCCAAATCTCATTAATAAAATATATTATAGCAAAAATTAGAAAAGAAAAATAACTTACATATTTTTTATTTATATACGTAGGCTATTTTTCTTTTCCATTTTTCAATTACTATTTTATTCTATCTGTAGTTTAATATATTTTCCCTTTATATTAAATTTAAACTAGCGCATCTATATTATTTCCTAGTTTCGGATCTACAGCTGTTTTTTCCATCATGTCTATTGTATTTTTCGCCACTTCTTTGTTGCCATCCATTGTTAATTTCAATACCGATACCGAAACTTGGTCTTGAATTAAACCTTGCTGCATATTTACTGCCATATTCACTAAATCCATAATTTCACATCCTTTCATTTATTTCTACTTCTATTATCGTTAATAAATAATTTATATTTACACTCTTCTTCTTAACCACAAGTCTTATGTAGATTTTACTTTGTTATGCTATTATTAATATGATTTAGAATAATACATAGTTTAAGATTTCATCTTCATCAACTATCTTTTTGGCAAGTATTCTATTTTCCTCAACATGAATATATGTATATCTATTAGGCTTTATAAGCGGAGCCTCATCTATAGCTCTTTTGAAATCCTCTTTCTTTAATTTTAAAGTTTTAACATACTCAAAAAAACCTGTTTCGCTTAATACTTTAGTTATTCTTTCATATCTATGATTTTGTACCTTTGCCATAATATAGCTCGCAATACCAACTTGAATCCCGTGGAGCTCAGGATATTCAAGAAACTTATCTAAGGCATGTGAAATCAAATGTTCAGCCCCTGAAGCTGGAGAACTATCTCCTGCAATCTCCATAGAGATTCCATTTAGTGTTAGAGAATCAACTAATTCTTTTAAAAACAGATCATCCTTAATACCTTTAAATTCAGTTCTCACAAAACTATTTACTGCTTTTTTAGAAATCATAGTTGCAAAATCATCAATAATTACCCTCCCATTCTCTTCTTCAAATTTCCAATCATATAAAGCAGTAATATTAGATATCAAATCTCCTATTCCTGAAAATATAAATTTTTCAGGTGCGCCTTTAATGACATCAATATCTACAATTATTCCATACGGAGTTTTAGCCGGAAGAGACATACGCCTACCATTAACCAGTAGTGATGCACCAGCACTTGAAAATCCATCATTAGAAGTTGATGTTGGAATACTGATGAATGGTATTTTTTTTAAAAAGCTCATATATTTCACTGCATCAATGGCTTTCCCTCCACCTACTCCGATTAACGCTTCAACATCATTTGATATTTCAAAAGCCTTTATACTAACCTCCTCAAATTTTATATCTGATATGGTTCCAGTTTGAGAAATTTGAATATCAGCTTCCTTTAACGAACTACATATGGCATCACCAAATAACTCTTCTATACCTTCCCCAAAATATATCGAAACCTTTTTAAACATTCCTTTCTTAATAAGTGTACCTATACTGTTAATATTCCCTTTTCCTACTTCAAGGATCGAAGGAATTGCTATTCTATGAGTTGAAGTTTTCATATTTTTCCTCCTTAAGCTACTAATTCAAATCATTAACCACTTTATTTATTTTCTCAGCCTTATCAACAGCATTTGTCCATACTTCTTTTGAAGGAATATATTTTTCTATTGTTGTATAGGCATCTCTTACACCTGGTATATTAACAAGATTTGTACTTTGAAGAGACATTAATACAAAGTAGCATATTCCTATAATGGCAACTATTTTAATAATACCACTTATAGCTTTTATTAAAATGTATACTGCAATGATAGCCACTGCTGCAAGAACTATTGTATTTGTAGTTAAATGAATTGGAGCTTTATCCAAGATATTATTTATCTGTTCCATTTCTAATTCCTCCTTTGTGAATAGACATACTTATTAAATTAAGATTAATTTTTTATTCAACTGGTTTTTTAGGTATAACCAAAGCACAGATAATATAGAAAAGTATTCCTGTACCTGCTAATAAAATCATTGCCAAATACCCAATTCTAATAAGCGTAGAATCTAATCCAAAATATTCAGCAAATCCACCGCATACTCCTGCTATTTTTTTATCAGTTGCCGATAAATATAACTTTTTATCCATAATCCCCCTCTTAATTACAAAAAATATAATTTTCTATCCTATTCCTTATTCAAAATTATACCATATCTAATTCCCTAGTTACTATGTCTTTTATTGAATTATGCACCACTTTCTCATTTCTTATCCATATCTATATTTATTCTTTTAAATAAACCTTGATTCATGAAAAATTAAAACCGTGCCAAACTTAGTTGACACAGTTTTATAATTAAGTATACTGATCTAATTAACTCGTTGACTTTATAATAGTTTTCAGCAAATAAATTTACATTCTAACTAAATACGCTTCTCTCTTCTTGCAAAATAAGGCAGAATCAAACCTAATCCAAGTAATACAAATGGAGTTATAATGTTAAGCACCAATTGAAATGTATCTTGTGAATACATTCCACCAATACATGCAAAAGCAGTAAATGCAAAACACCATGCTCCAAATATTATTCCTAAAGTCTTGTTTTTTACAAAATGATATTCTGCTTTAAATTTTTCTCCTGATTTTTTAAGAGCAATATACGCTGCAAATACCCATAGGTAACGAAGAGGCATACATACTGAATTTAATTTTACTAACCATTTCACCAACTCGTCCACATTTCCAATACCAAAAGCTGGCACAATTATTAAGATTGAAACAATGATTAATATAAGTTTATGACCATTTATATATGCTCCATACTTATTTTTTTTCAACATCTTTTCAGGAATAAAATTTTTATCTGCACTATCAAGCAACATACGTAAAGGTGCATCAATTGATATAATTAATACTGCAAACTGCCCAATCATATTTGTAACCGCATAAATAATTACAAATAAATCACCCAAACGGTAATACTCTCCAAGTTTTTGGAATGCATAATAAGCACCATTTGTCATTAAATCCTTAGGAATATTATTAGAATCGAACATCATTCCAAGTGCAACAGTTCCCAAAATAGCACATACAGCAACCATAATTGCTAGCGCTATCATTCCTTTTGAAAATCCCTTTTCCGGATCCTTCATTTCATTAACATAAGGCGATATTTTTTCACAACCACCTACTGCAAAAACTAAAATTGATAAACTTGTAAAAAATTTAATATCAAAGGTTGGCATAAACGTTTTCAAAGACCAGTCAATAGAGTTTAATTTAGCATCTGTAATTGCAGGCGCTGCCACCATTAAAATAATAAATAAAATAGACATTATAAACATTGATGTTCCTGCAAGTGTCGCTAATTTTTTCAATGGATTTAATCCCTTAGATGCAATATAAAGTCCAATTAAAAAAATTACCAGACAACTTAATTGTAATAATCTTGTATCCATGCTACTAATTCTTTTATCCTGAAAAACAGCCCAGCTTGTTGCAATCATAAAATTTGATGGCTTCTGAGAAATATATGGCATATGAACAACCCAATATGTCCATCCCGCATAATATGCTATTTTAGGACCTATAGTTTCATTAATCCATGAACTAACTCCTCCACCAAAATCTTTAAATGCAGACCCTAATTCCCCTACCATTAATGCATAAGGTGCAAAATAAACAGCAAAAATTAAAATCCATGATACAATTGACTTAAGACCATTGTATTCAGAAAAACCATTGATTACATTTCCGAATCCCCAAACAGTAGAAAAAGCCATAAATGCTAAGGTATACCAAAGAATTTTTCTATCTCTTTTTTCTGACATAATTTTTCTCCAATCTTATGATAATATAATATTTATATTAAAATATTATATTATTTTTCCACATTTGTATATGTTTACACAAATATTTAGGTTTCATTTAATTGAATTGCTAGATATATGCGAATATGTTAATAATTTTCCATAGAATTTTCTTTTTTAATAAAAAGATGTCTTAAAATAATCATTAATTACTTTAAGACATCACTTTACTGAAATATTTGAACCTTATTTTATGTATTTAAATCAAAGCATTTATAATTAATACACCCACAAGTCCACACACCGAATTAATTATTTCATGTATCCACCCTTCATTGGAGATACTGCATGATCTGAAAAAATCTTTAAAATACCAGATTCATATTTTGATTTTCTTGGTTTCCAATTTTTCTTACGTTCCTCAAGTATTTTTTCAACTTCTTCTTCACTACATTTCTTACCTTTTACACCAACAATCTGTAAACTTCTCTTTGGAATACTAATTTCAATCAAATCATCTTCTTCAACTAGCGCGATTGGTCCACCTACTGCTGCTTCTGGTGATACATGTCCAATTGCAGGACCTTTAGATGCACCAGAGAATCTACCATCAGTTATCAATGCTATACTTGCAGCTAATTCCTCATCAGAAGAAATTGCTTCTGTTGTATAAAACATTTCAGGCATTCCGCTTCCCTTTGGTCCTTCATATCTTATAAATACTGCATCTCCTGGACGAATTACTTTCTTTAATACAGCATCAATAGCTTCTTCTTCACTATCAAAAGGTTTTGCTTTTAATATAGCTTCATGCATTTCTTTTGGAACTGCAGAATGTTTTACTACTGCACCTTCTGGAGCGATATTTCCTTTTAATATTGAAACAGAACCATTAGTACTAATAGCATCATTAAAAGGACGAATAATATCTTCTTTTTTAACTCCAACTTTTTCAAGATAGCTATTGCACTTCTCATAATATCCATTTGTTTTTAATTCTTCTAAATTCTCACCTAAAGTCTTGCCTGTTACTGTCATTACATCTAAATGAAGCTGATCTTTAATTTCTTCCATTATTGCAGGTACACCACCAGCATAATAGAAATATTGAGCTGGCCATTTTCCAGCAGGACGTATATTTAATAAATAATGTGCGTTTCTGTGTAATCTATCGAAGGTTTCTTCATCTATATATAATCCAAATTCATGTGCTATTGCTGGTAAATGTAATAATGAATTAGTAGATCCAGATATAGCTGCATGGACTAATATAGCGTTTTCAAAAGATTTAATTGTTACCATATCTTTTGGACGAAGGTTCATTTTAGCTAATTCAACAGCTTGTCTACCAGCTTTTACAGCAACCTCTTTTAAATCTTCACAAGTAGCTGGCATTAATGAACTTCCTGGAAGCATTAATCCTAAAGCTTCTGCCATAACCTGCATTGTAGCAGCTGTTCCCATGAATGAGCATGCTCCGCAAGATGGACATGCATGTTCCTTATAATAAGTTAATTTTTCTTCTGTTATTTCTCCACGCTGGCACATTGCACTATAAGCACCGATTTGCTCTAAAGTCAATAAATCTGGTCCAGCTTCCATTACCCCTCCTGTTACAATAATAGAAGGTATATTTAATCTTCCAATTGACATAAGATGTGATGGAACTGCTTTATCACAACTTGAGATAAATACCCCTGCATCAAATGGTGTTGCATTGGCATGTATTTCAATTAATGATGTAAGTGTATCTCTAGATGCTAAAGAATAATTTATTCCATCATGTCCTTGTGCCATTCCGTCGCAAATATCCGTTGCAAAATATCTTGCTGCCTTCCCTCCTAATTGATTAACTCCTTCTACAGCTTTATTTACAAAATCAAAAAGATGAGCACTTCCTGGATGACTATCTCCAAATGTACTTTCTATTATAATTTGAGGTTTTGCTAAATCTTCTGTAGTCCATCCCATTCCTCTGCGGAGTGGATCCATTTCTGGAGCAATTTTTCTTATTTCTTGACTAATCATAATACATATCTCCTTTATCAACATTTGATACCGTTTAAATACATCCGATGTATTTATCATATCACATCGGATGTATTTGTCAACATTTTTCATCATAAACTTTATTCTCTTTTGTTTTTGCTTGTTTTATCGCTTATACATCTGATACATTATTATAATACATAATTTAGTTTTAAAATACATCTGATGTATTTTAAAGTCAAAAAAAATATCTGTTGAAAATCAAACAGATATTTTTAAGAATTTTTATATATTTCTTTCCCCTTATCTATAACATTTCTAATATTTCTACGATTATATACCAAATGTAAAAGCATTGCATCGTGTGCAGCATTTGAGTCATGTGACTTGATTGAATTTAAAATTTCTCTATGAGTTTCTATTGTTTCATTCCTTAATTTTTGGTTTGTAATATCAATAAATATTGTAATCGAACTGTTTATTATAGGAATCAAATTCACCATAACTAAATTTTTACTGCTTTTAGCTATAGCGGTATGGAACTCTATATCCTTATCTAAATAAGGCTCATTATTTAAAATAAGTTTTTCTATTTCATCGCATAAAACTGACATTTGTTGTATTTCATCTTCTGTGGCTTTTACTGCAGCTATCGACGCTATTGATGGTTCTATCATAAATCTAACTTCCAATAAATCCAGTGCTAATTTAAATTTATCTTTTACAAATGTTAATCCTAATGGATCATCAGCAATTCCACCCTTTTGAGATATGAAAGTCCCAGCGCCTCTTCTTATCTCTAATATATTTCGAGAAACTAAAGCTTTTATAGCCTCTCTAATTGTACTTCTTCCAACATTAAGCATATCAGCAAGTTCATATTCATTAGGTAACTTATCTCCACTCTTCCAATCATTTTCTATTATTAATTGAATAATTCTTTCTGATGTCTGTTCCCCTAATGGTTTTGATGAATTAATTATATTGTTGTCAATTTCCTTATTATCTGCCATATTTCCTCCTAAAGGCTCATTTATCTTTTCTTACTCACTAAATAATTATCCTGCTCTACCAAATTATAAACTTAGCAATACGATAAATTTACTAAAAGTAGTTTCTAGTTATGATTATATCACTAAATACTCATATCAAAAATATATTATCTTCATTTATATCTACTTCTAACTTATTTTCAATCTTTCTTTCCATAAAAGCAAAAATATCATAAGAAGTATTATTATACCACCACAAGCAGCAAATCCAACTCTGGCACTAAAATGCTCCGCGAATAATCCTGCATAAAGATTTCCAAATGGAGTAGAGCCGGAAAATACCAAAGTATATATGCTCATCACTCTCCCCCTATATTCATTGCTTGAATTAAGCTGTAGAGTTGAATTTGCATTTGAAGTAAATGATATAAAAAAGAAACCAGTAATCGCTAAAGATATCCCCGTTAATAAATAGATATTGGTATATCCAGTAATAATTAATGCAGCACCTACAATTAAGGGGACAACATTAATTATAAACCTTTTAGGCCCAGATTTGCTTAAAGTTGCAATAAACATAGCTCCAAGAAAAGATCCTAACCCCATGAAAGACATTAATATTCCAAATCCTGCCTCATTTTGATTCAATACTTCCTTTGCAAAAACAGGTACAAGTACATTAAAATTCGGAGCGAATGTACCTACTACAGCCAATATTAGAATAGTATAGAGTAAAGTCTTCTTTTTATAAATGTATTTAAGCCCATCTTTAATTTCATTTAAAACTTTCTTATTTTCTTTAATTTTTTTGGTTACTGGATTTAACTTAATGAAGAACAAACTAATTAATACTGCGCTAAAACTAATTGCATTTATAAAGAAGCAAGCTGCAATTCCGGCATACCCCATTACCATTCCCGCAACTGCTGGTCCTATAATTCTCGCTAGATTAAAAACCATAGAATTTAAAGCAATTGCATTCATCAAATCTTCTTTCCCTACAAGTTCTATGATTACAGATTGACGCGATGGCATATCAACAGTATTAACTATGCCAAGAGCTGTAGCCATAATCAATATGTGCCAATATTGCACTTTTCCTGTCCACACTAAAATCGCTAGTATCAAAGTGATAACAAGCGAAGCAGATTGAGTAAATATTAGGATCTTCTTCTTTGAGAACTTATCAATAATAACTCCTGCAAATAATGAAAATATTAACATGGGTGTAAATTGAACTATTCCTATTAAACTAAGCAAAAAAGGTGAATTTGTTAATGTATATGCCAGCCATGGCTGTGCTATATTTTGCATCCAAGTACCTATTAAAGATACACACATACCTATCCAGTAATATCTAAAATTTTTATGCTTCAATGCAGTAAAAGGATTGTTAAATGTTTTTTTTATATCATTTGTGATATTCATATATTTTCTCTCTTCCATACTTATTGTTTTCTAAACAGCATACATATAATTTTTTACTTAAAAAGTCATTTCATTTTACTTCAAACTTAAATATACAGCTTATTTCTTTATTATCAGCTCTTTATAATACCCACCAGCTTTCATAAGCGAATCATGATTACCAGCTTCTAAGACTTGGCCATTTTTCAGAACTACTATTACATCTGCATTCCTAATGGTTGAAAGCCTATGTGCTATTATTATTGTAGTTTTTTCCTTTGTAATATTATCTATAGCTTTTTGAATCAACATTTCAGTCGCTGTATCAATATTAGCTGTAGCTTCATCTAGAACAAATATTGAAGGATTATGAGCAATTGCCCTTGCAAAAGATATTAATTGTCTCTGGCCTGCTGAAAGAGTACTTCCTCTCTCCATTACTGGTTCCTTAATTCCATTCTCAAAGTTCTCAATAACATCTTTCCCTCGAGAAATTTCTAAAGCTCTTTCTATTTCACTTTGATCAATAATATCATTTAATGTAATATTATTTTCAATTGTACCTGAAAATAGAAAAACGTCCTGAAGCACAACTGATATATTTTTTCTTAAATCTCTCTTTTTTATTTCATTTATATTTATTCCATCAATTAAAATTTCGCCTTTCTGCACTTCATAGAATCCACTCAAAAGACTAATTATTGTTGTCTTTCCAGAACCTGTTTGCCCAACAAATGCTGCTGTCTGCCCTTTAGATATTTTAAAGCTAACATCTTTTAAAACCCAATCTTTGTCATTATAAGAAAACCAGATATTTTTAAATTCTATATCTCCTCGAAAATTATTAGCCTCAACTCCAAGATCTAAATCCTCTAAATATTCTTCTTGATCTAACAATTCAAATATTCTATCAGCAGAAACCAGAGCTGATTGAATAGTTGTATAATTATCAGCCATATCAGAAATAGGATCAAAAAATTGTTTTATATAATTTGTGAATGCATAAAGTACACCTATACTTAAAGTATTATCAGAAATTTTTCCCATGCCATACCATATTAAAATAGCTACAGCTAAACTTTGAAAAACATCTGCTGCTGGTTTTAAAAAACTATTCATCCACACTTGAAATAATGTAGCTTTAAAATATTCATTATTTAAATTAGAAAAAGCTTCTTCTTTCTCTTTCTCACCATCAAAAATTTGTATTATTTTCATTCCTGATATATTTTCCGCCATGAACCCATTTATTTTTCCAATTAAACTCTTCATTTTAGCAAAGTTTCTTTTTATTCTCGTCTTCAAAGCAAATACTACTCCAAACATTAATGGAACTACGCAAAACGATATTAAAGCAAGCCTTACATTAATTATAACCATTGTATACACTATTCCAATTATCAAAATTACATCTTTAAAAAGGCTAATTATAACATCTGTATACATTTCACTTAACGCTTCTACATCATTGGTTGCTCTTGTTATCAATCTTCCAGAAGATGTTTTATCTAAATATGAAAGAGGTAGTAATTGAATAGTTTTAAAAACTCTGCTTCTCAGTGTTTTCATTACGTCTTGTCCTACTTTATTTATCAAAAAAGCTTGAGATACCGATAAAAAGCCACTTAATGCTACAACTAAAAAATATATTATTCCCATTGTAGTTATTGAATAAAATCCTCTTTGTGCTATATGCTTTGTCAGAAAATCATCAATTACTAATTTTAAAATGTATGGTTTTATTAATGTTGCTATATTTACTAGAATCGCACATGTAAACGCAAAGACCATTCCTTTTTTGTAGGGCAGCATTAATTTTATTAATCGCCTTATAGTTTTAGTTTTTTTAGGAGGCTTCATTTCCAAATTCATTGTCTTCTTCATGGAATTGAGATCTGTAGATATCATAATACACTCCTCCTTTTGCCATTAATTCTGAATGTGTGCCTTTTTCAAGTATTTTACCATTATCGAGCACTATAATTTCATCAGCTTCTATAACTGCAGATATTCTATGGGCAATTATTATAGATGTTTTATTCATTCTTAACTTTTTCAGATTCTTAAGTATCTGCGTTTCTGTAATAGTATCTACAGCTGATAACGCATCATCTAATATAAGTATTTCTGGATCTTTAACTAATGCCCTTGAAATCGAAATTCTTTGTTTCTGTCCACCTGAAATACTTACACCTCTTTCTCCAATAATTGTCGAAAATTTTTGTGGAAAATCCATAACACTTTCAAATATACAACTGTTTTTAGCAGCCTCTATAACTTCCTCATTCTGATATATTTCTTTAAAAAATTTTATATTATCAGATATAGAAGCATCAAACAAGAAATTATCCTGTGGAACAAATCCAAAACTATCTCTGAGAGATTTCAATTCATAATCATTTATATCTATTTCATTAACCATTATTTTTCCTCCAGGGACATTATACATTCTAAGCAGCAAATTAACTAAAGTGCTCTTTCCACTACCTGTTTTGCCTATTATTCCTATAGTATGTCCCTTAGGAATGACCATATTTATGTTTCTTAACACCTCTTCTTTTGATCCCGGATATGAAAAAGTGAGATTTTTTATTTCTATATCACCATCGGCCTTATTTTTTACACAGCTTTCATTTTCTTTTATATTGATGTCAGAATTAAATATTTCATTCAATCTGTTTAGTGAAGCCATACCTCTTTGAAAAACTGAAATAATACTGCCGATTGAAATTACAGGCCCCATTATCATTGTAAGATATCCATTAAATGCAATGAAGTCACCTAAAGAAATTTCCCCACTTAAAACCATATTTCCACCAACTATGAGGTTCAAGACAAAGCTAATAGTAAAACAAATTTCAATTGATGGTGCTAAATAAGATGATATGCGAACCATATCTAAATTTGATTTTGCCATTTCCCTATTAAGTTCTTCGAATTTTTCAACTTCTTCATCCTCTTGAACATAAGCCTTTATAACCCTTATACCATTTATATTTTCCTGAACCCTGTCTGAAATTGACGCAAAATTTTCTTGAACTTTTCTAAAACGCTTTCTAACAATTTTACCCACATTAATCATAATTAGAATTATTAAAGGAACAGGTATTAAAGAGAGCATTGTTACCTTCCAGTTTATAGCTTTTGTCATTGAATAAATTGAAATAACGCATATAACTATTCCGTTAACCGATCTCGCTATAGCAGGACCAAATGTCATTCTTACAGCATTTATATCATTTATAGCATAAGCGATTAAATCCCCAGTTTTCCTTCTATTATAAAATTCAGGTGATAATTTTTGAAAATGCTCAAAAAGCTTTTCTCTCAGATGACATTCCATATTTCTAGCATTTGCTATAATAAAGTTTCTCCATATATATGTAGTTATAAAGGTTCCAAATGCAATAATCATCATATAGAAAATATTTATATATATATCATCCACATTGAAATTATTTGTTTTCAAAACATCTATTGTATTCCCAAGAACTCTAGGAAAAAGAGTTTGAATATAAGATGTAAGCAGCATGAATATCACTCCAACAAGATATGATATTTTATGCTTCCATATAAAATTAATTAATATCTTTTTCCCCATATAACATCTCCTATCCAAATTAGCATTAGTAATTTATATATTCTTTACCGATTCTCTCTCTATCAAAACACTATTTATTGTGATATTTTCATAAGGCTTCTCAGTATTTGCAATTCTCTTTAATAGTAGGGATACTGCAATTTCACATGCATAATCAATATTAAGCTCCAAAGTCGATAGTGCAGGTATAGATAATGACGACATTTCCGTATTGCCACTGCCAACAATCGAGATATCATCTGGTATTTTTATACCATTCTCATATAAGAATTTTATCAATTTTATTGCTGTATAATCCCACTGACAAATCATTGCTGTTGGCGCATCTTTACTATTAAGCAAGCTCAGAATCTTTTCTTCAAAATTCTCTTCATAAATAAAAAATTCATTTCTTATTGGTAGTTCATAATCCTCTAATGCCGATGTTATTCCAAGTACCTTTTCCTTATTTTTATACACGCTGCTATTTCCTAAAAATCCAATTCTTGTATGTCCCTTTCTAATTAAGTATTCGCATTGCTTATAGCCGCCATTATTAAAGTTATACCAAACACTATCACAATCAAAAGAAGGTGAATAACCAGTATAAAAAACTTGGTTCTTTATCTTGCTTGAAATAAAATTTACATATTCACTATTAAATCTTCCAATAAAAATGATTCCATCAAAATTACTTCCTTTTTGAATTTTATATGGCATATAAAGTTCCTCTTGATGATCTTTATCTACAAATTCTAGGTCATATTCACAACCTATTTTTTGTATTGCTTTTTCGATTCCCTGAACCTTAAGACTATAGTTACTTGTATCGTGCACAAATGGTTTTTGATGAAGTACTAAAATTTTAATATCCTCATTATTTTTAGCCTTAAAATATCCCATCTCCTTTGCTTTATTTAAGATTTTATTTCTTAATTCCTCGCCAACTCCCGCCTGTCCTGAAAGTGCTCTGCTTACAGAGATGGTAGATGTACCAAGTTCCTTAGCTATATCTGAAATTTTTACTTTATCCATTTTCAAAAATACACCTCCTAAAGATATATGAAAGATTATATATTACGTTATAAATTAATTTTATTAACGTAATATATATCAATATATTTACGTTATAATATAAGATTATATATAAATTTTAAGCATTAGTAAATATGTATAGGAAAAAATCACAAGTGAGTATGAGTCGGAATCTTTTTACGCATCTGCCTTTTAAGCGTATATGAGGAAAATCTGGCAGGCGGATATGATTATTTTTTATTCCTTTTGAACCATTTAACTATAGTAAAATGGCCATTTATAATAATTATCCACAAATTTAAATTTATTATAAATTCTTAAAGAATAAAAAAACGCACTGGATTTTCCAGTGCGGTAATAATTAAATCTATCTATAATATAAATGAATTAAAAATCTGTGCATTAATTATATATCTTTATTTTTTGCAATCCTTATCCTGTAATAATATACAAAATTGTTTTAATCCATATATCATCTTTTCTACTTCTTCCGGATTGGTTTTTCTTATAGCATCAGATATAAAATCTTCCATAAACTTCTTCCTCATTGCGCATATATCAGTATTTTTTTTAAATTCTTCTGAAATATATAACTTCACAGTTCTGCGATTATCCTTAGGTATCTCTCTCGTAACAACACCCTGCTTAGCCAAACGATCTATTATGCCCGAAACTGTGCTTTTTGTAAGTCCCATATGCTCACTTAACTCATTAAGCGTTATTGAAGGTACATCATATAAATGAAATATTACTCCCATTTGCGGAACTGTAAATCCATATTGCTTTGCACACTTTTCAAATTTACACCCCATGGATTTCTTTATATCTTTAAATATATCCATTATCTCATCTGCTTGTTTTTGGACTAACTCATTATTCGGAGACGAGTACTCCTCCTGTTGATTCATTTTTTTCACCTTCCTTATTTTCCTTCTTAGGTGTTTTCTTTGAACCCATAAATAAAGCTAAAAATATAGCTAAAAATATTATAACAACAGTTACCATAACCGAATAAGCCATAGCATCTGTATATGCCTGCCCTTGAATCATCTTTCCTATATATGATAATGCAGACGCTTTAGCAGTATTTGGATCCATTCCTGTGCCCATAAATGCTCTTGCGAATGTATTTATTGTATCATTAGATGTTTTATTATATACATTAATTTGTTCCGCTAGTTTTGCATAATTATAATCATTTCTTCCTTGTATAATAGTAGACATTAATGTAACACTAACTGAACTTGCTATCTGCCTTATTGTATTAGAAAGAGCTGATGCTCTGCTGATTAAATGACTTGGTACTACATTCATTCCACTAGTACTTATTGGCATCATACTTAATCCAATTCCAACAGATCTTATACAATTAAGGATAACTATGCTTTCTTTACTAGAATTCATATTTATAGCAAGTGCAAGCTCATATGAAGCTCCAGCAAGTATTATAAGTCCAGGTACAACCAGAGCCTTTACTCCAACTTTATTCATAAGATTACCGCTTACCGGCATCATTACTCCCATTACTAAAGCTCCAGGTAACATGATTAATCCAGACTGCATAGCTGTATACCCTCTTACATTTTGCAAGAATAGAGGTAATACATAGACTCCTCCCATCATCGCCAATGTTAAGACACTTGTTATAATCTGACTTATTGAGAATTCAAACAGCTTAAATACTCTTAAATCTAAAAGTGGACTTGGATGAGTTAATTCATTTGCAACAAATAGTACTAAACTTAGACATCCAAGAGTCATCAAGATTGGATTCTCAAGTTTTGACCAGTCAATTGATGATCCTTCACCAAGAACATATAATACACTTACTAGACCTATAGTTGACGATAAGAATCCAATTATATCAAAAGCCTTAAACGGCTTCCTTTCTGAACCTTTTAATAAAATCGTAGCTAATATTACTCCAACTATTCCAACTGGAACATTAACATTAAAAATAAGTCTCCAGTCCATCTTCTCAATAATATATCCACCTAATGTTGGTCCTATAGCAGGAGCTGCCATAGCTGCTATCCCCCAGAATCCAAGAGCTAATCCTATTTTTTCTCTAGGGAATATTTGATATATTATGGACATTCCTACTGGCATTATCATTCCTCCACCAATGGCTTGGATTATACGAAATACTATCATACTAGTATTGCTCCAAGAGATACCACAAAGCATAGAACCAACTGTAAACATAGCCAAAGCGAATACATATATTCTCTTAGCTCCTAAAATTTCCTGTAAATATCCTGTAAGAGGTATAATAGCACCGAGTGCTAAAGTATAAGCCGTCAATACCCACTTTATATCATCTAAAGATACTCCAAAAACAGCCATCATTTTAGGAAGAGCAATATTTACTATACTACTATCAAGTATAGACATAAAAGTACCTATTATAACTACACCTAATGCTAACCAACTACTTGCTAATGACTCATTATTACTCTCTCCCATTACAGATCACCTCATTATTTAATATGAATTTTAATAACTGCATTAGTTCCTGGAAGAATCTTTTCACCAGAATCATCAATCGAGACTTTTACTGGTACTTTTTGTACTACCTTAGTAAAGGTACCACTTGTTGATGATGGTAACAGCGATATAGCTGAATTGGATATTTCGCCTATAGTTTTAACTTTTCCTTTAAACTTTTCTGATCCAAATTGGTCTATACTTATATCAACTGGTTGTCCAACTTTTACTCCTGAAAGTTTTGTTTCTTCTATATTAGCAGTTATATATATATCTTTAGGATCTACTAGAGTAAATAACGTTTGACTATTTGAAAAAATTTCTCCTACCTCGCCTTGTTTTTTTACTACTATACCATCAATAGGAGCTCTAACTAAAGACTGTTCTACACTTGTATCTGGAAGACCATTCATGTCTTGACGAGCCAGTATTTCATTTTTTGTAACTACATCTCCTTCATCAACGTTAAGTTCTAATAACTTGCCTGAAATTTGTGGAATTACACTTACGAAATCTGCATCAATTTTTGCGTCTTCTGTAGAAACATAATATGTATTTTCATACCAATAATAAAAACCTATACTACCTAATGCTACTACAATTACTATTAAAATTCCAATAATTAACATTTTACGTTTTCCATTCATATCAAAGTCACCTCTTTCCTTATTCCTTTAATCCAATTTCTGCAAACATACCAGGTTTTAATAATGAATTTGGATCTGATAAACTTACCTTGACTAAAACATTATTACTTTGGGAATTTAATTTTGAATTTATAACTGCTATTTTCCCTTCAAATTCAGTATCTCCTACTTCCGATACTCTAACAGTCACATCGCTTCCCTCTTTTAATTGATTTGAAATCTCTAAAGGTACATATGCATTTACTACTAGTGCATTGGGATCAGATATTGAAGCAAGAGCTACCCCTGGCGATGCCATCTCACCTACATTAATACTTTTAGCAGTAACCTTCCCTGAAATTGGTGATGTGATAGTTGCATTATCTAAAGCCGTTTGTGCAGTTTTTAAAGCTGCTTGTGCTTGTTCTACTTGTGCTTTAAAAACATCAATACTAGTTTCTGTTGCACCATCTTGCAGCATCTTCAATTGATCTTGAGACGATTTTTGTTGAGCTTCTGCCGCTGAAAGCTGTTGATCAGCAGTTTCAAGCTGCTGCTGTGTGGCTGCTCCTGCATCTACTAAAGATTTCGTACGATCATAGTTCTTTTTTGCAACATCGTAACTTTTATTTGCACTATCTAGTGCTGCCTGTGCTTGTTCAATTTGTTCTGGTCTTGTACTATTCATTGCATTTGCCAAACTTGCATTTGCAGTATTTACTGCTGCCTGTGCTTGATCTACTTGGGCTTGTAAATCCGTTGTATCTAATTTAACAATTACATCTCCTGCATTTACATTTGAACCAACATCAACTAATACCTCTGAAACCCTTGCTGAAATTTTTGAAGCTATATTTACTTGATCATTTGAGTCAATTTTACCAGCCATAATATATTTAACCTTAACTTGCGCATCTGTTGTTGTTTGCGCAGTAATTTGTGAGCTAGTTTTTGTACCTGCTGTGCTTGCAGCCGGACCGCATCCACTAAGTATCATTGCCGCAACTAAACAAACTAACATAGTCTTTTTCATATTACCCCTCCATTTGTAAATTATTTCCGTACATATTGTTCGTGTACTAACAGTATGTATTATACAATGATTTGTTTTTATATTCAAGCATATTGTTCCACTTTTTTATACAAATTTATTTACTTTCTTCTGATAACATTTACAAAAAATTATGTTTACGATATCATTATAAAGTCTAATTATATTTTTTAATGAAAACAATAAAAAAATCATGCAGCCATACATTTAACTACATGATTTTACTAATTATTTCTTTATTAAGTTACTCAGCTACATTAGTTGTGTTTGGTATTTGCTTACTCGCTTTAATTTTTTCTCTTATTTGTTTGTTAGTTAGACCATTAACATCTATACCAATCTTTTCTGCCTTTTCTTTAAGCTTATCAGTTACACTTTGTTTTTTAGTTTCTCTAGCGGCTTTTATCTTTGCCATTGCATCTTCCTTTGATAAGCCAGTAATATCTACGCCTAACTTTGCTGCTTCTGCTTCCCTTATTTTATCCCTTGCCTGCTCACCTGTTAAGCCTGTAATATCTATACCAAGTTTAGCAGCTCTTTGTGTTAATTTTTCAGTCACTGCTTGTTTTTTAGCTTCTTTAGCTGCTTTTATTTTTGCGTTAGCATCTTCTTTTGATAAACCTGAAATGTCTACCCCCAGCTTTGCTGCCTCTGCTTCTCTTATTTTTTCTCTTGCCTGCTCATTTGTCATCCCTGTAATATCTATTCCTAATTTTGCTGCTTTTTTTGCAAGTTTTTCTTGTTTACTTACTTGATTTGTTTGGCTTTGTGCTACATTAGCTGTTTGATTTTGAGAAGTAATAGTATCTGCAAATGCTGGAATAATACTTGATATTCCAATTATTGCTGCAACAGCTATCCCTAATATTTTTTTCTTTTTCATATTCATTCTCTCCTTTAACTTTATTATATATTTATAAATCAGCCTTAGCTGATTACAAATATATAATAAAGTTCTTTTGTGAAATTCATGTGAAATATAATTAAAAATCAGAAACAGGTAATTCAATATAAAAAATGACACCTTCAGTTACATTTTCCACCCAGACCATTCCACTATGTAACTGCACTATTAATTTTACTAATGATAAACCAATTCCATGTCCTCCATATTTTCTTGACCTTGCTTTATCTACCTTATAACACACATCCCAGATTTTGCACATCTCTTTTTCCGGTATATTATCTCCCGTATTAAAAACACTTATTCTTATTTTATCTTCTTTTTTTCCACAAGTTACATTTATTAATCTTTTTCCTGATACATGATTAATTGCATTTGTAATAAAGTTATTTATAGCTTTTTCAAGCATATCTTCGTCTGCACAAACTTTGTAATTTTTCATACAATCTAAGTTGAAATTAATATCTTTTTCATCAAATATCGTTCTAAAGCGTTCCTCAATTTTAGTTAAAAATTCATAAATATCGAAAGTCGTTAGATTTAACTCAGTCATTCCACCTTCAATCATAGAATAGTCTAAAAGTTCTTTAATTAGCGCATCCATTCTATCACATTCTTCTGCTAATATTATACAGTATTTATCCATTTTTTCTTTATCATTAACCACTCCATATTTTAAGCCTTCTGAATATCCTTTAATTATTCCTATTGGTGTTTTTAATTCATGAGACATATTTCTTATAAGTTCTTTTTTCCTTTGCACATCTTTCTTTAACTCATCTATGCTTTTATTCAACTTTTCAGAAATTTTATTTATACTATCCCCTAACCTTCCAATTTCATCTTCTGAATTTACTTTTACAACCTTATCAAACTTAAGATTAGATATATTTTCTGCAACTTTACTCATCTCTATAATTGGTTTTGTAATTTTATTAGAGAAAATAAGTATAAATATCGTACCAATAAATATCACTATAAAGCCTGCTATTATATAAAACTCATTTGCTATTACCACACTTTCATGTATACTTTTAAAAGATTTTTTTAAAATAATAAAGTCATTATCATTTATTTGAGAAATAAAAACCAATTTTGTTCTTTGCTCATTATCCTTTTCATCAATATAATAAACATACTTCTTTTTTGAAATCTTTTTCTCATAATCTGAAATGCTTTTTTTTATTTCTTTAGTTAATCCTTTTTCTTCATCAGCTGATTTTGAGTAAAGCGAATTATATTTCATATTATAATTTTTATCAATAATTATGGTATTTATATTATCTACATTTTGTACACTATCAGCATATTCATAGTTATTACCTTTACTGCTAGCATATTCTTCTTTGATTTTTTGGCTTATTGATACTAAATTTCCTCTATTTTTATAAATATAATATGATTGTAAGAATACCGAATTTAAAAGTATACCACTTAAAATTAAAGAAACCATAAGTATCAAAAAAATTATAGACATTTTTGTTTTAATTGTTTTCATATTCTTCTACCTCGAACATATACCCGCTTCCTCTCACTGTTTTTATACAATTTCCTTCCTTTAATAGTTTTGCTCGTAAGGTTTTAATATGAGTATCTATAGTTCTCGCATCTCCATTAAAATCATATCCCCACACTTTATTTAATATCTGTTCTCTTGTTAAAATAGTATTAGCATTTTTAATAAGATAAGTAAGAAGACTATATTCTTTATGATTCAATTTAACTTCCAAATCATCTATTATAACTTTATGAATTCCTGGGTCTATGGTTATTCCACCTGCCTTTATTTTATTTGAATATTCTTTTTTTAATTTCTTTATAATATTATTAAGACGGGCAATAAAAATTTCATAGCTAAATGGTTTTGAAATATAATCATCTGCACCTTTCTTTAACCCCATTACTTCATGTCTTTCATCTCCTAATGCTGTCAGCATAATTACTGGTACATCAGAATGCGTTCGTATTTCTTTAAGAACTTCCCAACCATCATATATAGGCATCATTACATCTAATATTACTAAATCAATATCATTAGGACCAAAAAAAATATCGATCGCTTCTTTTCCGTCACATGCTTCTACTGGAAAATATCCTTCTTTTTTAACTATATCACATACAAGTTCTCGAAATATGCTATCATCTTCTGCTATAAGAATTCTTATATCCATAATGCACCTCCTATATTAATTCTAATAATTAATCAATATTAAATTTACTATATAATAAAAGCAGGTTAAGACTTTCCATCTAAACCTGCTTTTATATTAACATAACTTTACATATCTATACCATTTAATAGTATTAAAATTTTATTAATAAAATATAAATTAAATAATTCCTTACTCATTATATACTATAATTGGAGTTCCTGGCTCAATATTTTCAAATATTGTTTTAGCTACACTCGGTATTGAATTTACGCAACCATGGGAACCGCTTGACATATAAATATTCCCACCAAATGTAGATCTCCAGCTTGCATCATGAATTCCAATATTTCCATTAAAAGGCATCCAATAATCTACTGGTGAGACGTAATCCTCACCTTTTAAAGTTGCATTTTTCTCTTTGTAATTCAAAACATAAGTACCTGCTGGTGTTCCTGTATTATTGCTTACATTACCTGTAACAACATCCCCTTCTACAACTAAAGCTCCATTTTTATAAAACCATTCATGCTGCTTTGTTAGATTTACTTCTACATATGTATTTCCAACATCATTACTGCCTTTAACAAATGCTTTTTGTGCATAGGCTGGTTCCTTTGTTACATCTTGTCCGCCTTTTATGGCTTCTATTAAATCCTTAACTTCTTTAGATTTATCTACAATCCATCCATAATTTCCACCACTTACCTGTACTGTTTTTTGTGTAGATGTCACAAAATTTCTTGTATTTCCAAAGGTATTGTAAATTCCAGCTAATTTGTCTACATAACTCCTAACCTTATTTTCGTCAAACGTAACATCTAAATCATCATTAACGCTAAGCCAATTATGTATTGTAGAACCATCTACGACCTCTTTCTTATCATTAGAATCATAAGTAATAGTTAATCCTGCATATTTATTAAGAAGATCTTTAGTATCTAAAGTTTTCTGCGATTTTGAAGTATATTTAGGATTCTCGTAACTATTATCTGTATCTAAATTTATGGACGTCTTTCCACTAAGTACAGCATCTGCTATATTATCGTGTAACGAATCTTTATTTATTTTATTCCCCAAAACCTCATCTACAATTTCAAAGCTTCCATCTTTATATTCAAAACTTGCATTTTGAGGATTAGTCACCTTTTTAGTATTAACACAAGATAAATTATTAATTGATTTATTTAATAAATCTTCATCATATGAAATTATTTCAGGTGTCGCAGAATCATTTTTCTTAAAAATCGTAGAAATCCATGTGAAAGGATTTTGATCTTTTTTTATGTCCTTAATCTTATCTAGATCATATTTAAGCCCAATATCTGTACCTTTGACTTCTTCTTTTGTATCTCCTCGTTCATCTAATTCGAGTTTATAGCTCTGCATCTGAGAAGATAGTTCTTTCTGGGCTTCATCAACACTTTTTCCCCCTACATTAACACCATTAATTTTGGTTCCTAAATTAAAGTGATTAACTGAATAAAGTGCTACTCCCAAATACATAGCAGCTAAACAACAAAGAGAAATCATAACTCCAGATACGAGTTTATTACGTTTATTTTGCCTTTTTTTTCTCATCGTACTTACTCCCTTCCCGTACTATTATACTAGAAAACTTCATTTAATAACATATAATTTTTCTAAAAAAAGCCACCAGAAATAGAAATCATGTTTCTACTTTTAGGCAGCTCCTTTTCACTTACTTTTACAATACTCCGCTATATCATTGGCTGCCTGCATTCCTGTGCTTAAAGATCCTTCTATCCAGCCATGTGTTAATGAAATATGCTCTCCTGCAAAATAGACCTTATTGTCATATTCTGGCTGAGCCATAGCATATGAAAAAAGTCTTTGCTGCTCTGGCATAAAATAACAAAATCCACCATAAAAACCTTTTTCTCTATTCCAATCAACTGTTTTAAAATCCTCTACTACTGAATCCAAGTATCCTCTTGGTAAGCCATGTACAGCTTCAACTTGCCTCTTTATTTCCTCAAAGCGAGCTTTTTCACCTAAATTTCCAACTCGTATAGCATCTTGAGTCAAATTATAAGATGCTAACAAAACTCCAGGTTCATTACTAAAATCATATTTTCTTCCAGTTGAAACTTTCTGCTCATATCCATTATTATTATTGCTAGGATACCATATAGTTTCAATAGGCAAATCCGTGTTAGATCCTCCTCCAATTATTCTTTCTCTTTCATCACCTTTTTCCCAAAACCGTTCGTTACATAAGAATATAGTCTTTTGTGATGATGTATAAAAAACTTCCTTTATTGCTTGCATTTTTCCTGTACTAAACATAGGATATATTTCTACGTTTCTAAGACTTGAAAATGGAATTGCACAAATAACAAAATCAAAAGTTTCACTTAATATTTCTGATGACTTTTCATCCTTAAATTCCAGAATAACTTGATTAGGATTTTTCTTATAAATACCAAGTACTGTTTTTCCATTCTTCCAATTCACTGTTCCCAAATCATTTTCCTGGATACTACTGTATTCCTTGGGTGATTTAGACATTAACGAGTTATAAAAAGAAAGTGGTAAATTAAGCGTTCCCCCAACTATTTCATATCTATAAGCATAATCTACAGTATATTCTTCAATTAGGTTTTCAGAATAACTATTATAATAAAAACCTCCAAGGAAAGGAGCTAATCCTGAAATTAACTCTATAGCACCTTCGCTTAATCCCATTTTTTCTAGGACTTTTCGTATTCTAAAATCGCCTAAATATTGAATAGTTAAAGAATATTCTTTTTTCACCTGTAACAATTCTTTTCTTATACTTGGATTTATCTTATATAAATTGCTTGCTAATGCATCTGAAATAAGTTTTTGCCATGGTGTATTTCTTTCTCTTGGGGTCAAATTAAATTCCGGATAAATATTTTCCATTACACTTTTTCCTTCCGGATCATTTCTGGCCCGTTTATTTCTTATATAAATAAATGCATTTTTATTATCTTGAATAAATGGCCTGGTCTTCAATTTAAATGTATTTATATAATGCCATGTACTTTCATGATCTACAGGTATGCGCATAGCTCCAAGCTCTCCATAAAGTCTCTTATCTTCATCAAAATAATGTGTATAAATTCTTCCTCCAATACGTTTCTCTTCAGCTTCAAAAATTGTAATATCAAAACCTGCCTTTCTAAGTTCAAAGGCTGATGCAAGTCCTGCAACTCCTCCACCTATTATTCCAACTTTAATTCCTTTACAACTTCCAGGTTCAACAATTGTTGTAATGTCTTTTGGTGGACTAAGTAATTCTACTATATTGTAGAAATCCTCCATTCGCTTTACTTTTTGCAAGGTCATTCTTAACATTTCGTATCTCTCTTCATCCGTTGGGTTATCTGGCTGTATAAAATCAGTTTCTGTAGCCAAGTAACTTCAGCTCCTTTGAAACATAAATAGTCATAATTAAATATATTATTAATTCCATAATAAAAGACCACCGCTTATCTTTAATAACCTAGTATATTATAAGTAGCAAATACCCACCAAATATATGTCTTTTCATTATACACATTTTTTAGTGTCTAATCCGTTATTGCTAAACTTAAGTTATAATAACTAAAAAAGACCTTCAAACAACTGAAGGTCTCTCTCATATTATACTAAAAAAACACCTATTTCGGTTTCATAGCATGGGCATTGTTACTTTTTAGACGGATTCATTATTTGATCAGTTGAATCCTCAAGACTATCAAGGATTTTTAGTTTTTTATTAATTACCTTTAAGTATCCTTTATACTCATGAATTTGCTGCTCTATAATATCCTTCTGTTTTAGTATCACCCTCCGTCTTTCAGGTACTGTGTTTTTGCCAAGATTGCAGAGTTTAACAAAATCTTTGATATGTGCTATGGACATGCCTGTAGCTCTCATGCAACGGATAAGTTCAAGCCATTCAAGATCAATATCATTATAAACGCGGATGCCATTTTCAAGACGCTGTATAGAAGGCAATAGCCCTTCACTTTCATAATAACGTAAAGTATATGTGGATAAATTAAAACGTTCAGAGACCTCTTTGATAGAATATCTCATGATATTTTCCTCCCGTGAAATGTGTAATACCCTGCTATATGTAGGGATGCCATCATTGTAACACTTATAGTTTACTCTAAGCAAATAGTTTAGCATATTTTTTTAATATTTTCTCTTGACTTATAGTACACTATAACATTTATAGTAAAGGTAACTTCAGAATAGCTCAAAAAATTGGAGCTTTTTTGAGGCCAAATTGATTAAATTTTGCAAGGAGGATAATAACTATGCAAGCAGCAGTTTTACATCAGGCCGGAACACCCTTAGAGGTAAAAGAAGTGGTACTTCCCAAATTACAGGCTTCCAGTGTGCGTGTACGTGTTTTAGCTACCCATGTGTTGTCTTTTACTCAACAGGTTGTTAGCGGACAATTTTTTCCAATACCGACGCCTTACATCCCAGGTTTATGTGCAATAGGGATTGTAGAAGCAATATCCGATGATATCTCCGGCATAAAGATCGGGCAGAAAGTATTTTGCAGTCCATTAATCTCTGCACGTAATAATTCACAGGTACCGGAACGTATATTAAAGGGATGGTTTGGAATAACTGAGAATTGTCAGGATTTATTATCTCAATGGAAGGATGGAGCCTTTGCCCATCAAACAGTTTACCCTGTGGAATGCATCACTCCAATTGAATTATCATGTGATTATGATGATGCACATTTGGCTTGCCTGTATTATTTATGCATCTCTTATGGGGCGTTTTTACGCGGGGAATTTAAACCAGGACAATCCGTTGTTATCAATGGAGCAACTGGAAATCTCGGTGCCGCTTCCGTACTGATTGCTTTGGCTATGGGCGCAACAAAAGTATTTGCTACAGGAAGAAACACGTCTGTATTAAATTCGTTATCTCAATTAGATCCTCATCGCGTCTGTGCTATCCAGCTTCCAGAAAATGCAGAAGATTATAAAGCTGTATATTCATCAGAAATCGGAGCGGCAGATATATTGATTGATACAGTAGGCGCAATGGACAATGCTTCTCTTGGTGAAGCTGGTATCTCAATTCTTCGTCAGCATGGAACAGCCGTATTTGTCGGAGGGGTCACAACCGATGTTCATCTATCGTACTTGACAACACTTATAAAGGAGCTGAATATTAAGGGGTCATTTATGTATCCTAATTCCGCGCCGGCAGAGGTGATAAAACTAATTCAATCGGGAGCGTTGAACTTAAAAGCGTTTCATCCTAAAGTATACCCTTTGAATCAAGTTAATGAAGCGATTGCCGATGCTCCATTAAGCAGAGGACTTGAGTACACAATTTTACAGCCGTAGCATATGGAGGGCGCACAATGAATATTAAAGAACAGGTTTTTCTTATCACAGGGGCAACAGACGGTATGGGAAAGCTGGCAGCGATGGATATCGCAAAATTGGGAGCCACAGTGCTCATTCATGGAAGAAGTAAGGAAAAATGCATGACCACAAAAGATGAAATCATTGCTTCAACTGGAAATAATAAAATTCAGTTTTATCTAGGGGACTTTTCCTCCTTAGAGCAGGTAAGGTGTCTAGCTGATGAAATACTGGCAGACTACACAGCACTTGATGTTCTCATTAATAATGCAGGAATTGGTTTTGGAGATTTAAATGATAAAACCCGTGCATTAAGCGAGGATGGTTTTGAACTGCGTCTGGCCGTCAATTATCTGGCTCCATTTCTATTAACCTGCAAACTGCTCCCTCTTTTAATGAGAAAACACTCCAGAGTAGTTAATGTGGCTTCCATTGGACAGAGTTCCTTTGATTTATCTAATATTATGCTTGAAAAGGATTATTCGCCAACTCGTGCTTATATGCAAAGTAAATTAGCTCTAGTTGCTTTTACCTTCGAGTTGTCAGAAAGATATGGAAATACAGGTACAACTTTTAACTGTCTGCATCCTGGCTCTTACCTCAATACCAAGATGGTGTGCGAAAGTGGGATAACTCCCTTAGGCAGTGTTCAGTCAGGCTCGGATGCAATTGAATATCTTGCCTTCTCCCCAGAACTGGAAGGAGTCACCGGAAAGTATTTTGATCAAAAGAAAGAATCCCGTGCAGAAAGTCAGACTTATGACATAGAGTTTAGGAGAAAGCTCTGGGATTTGAGCGAGAGGCTTACAGCAAATAAAAGTTTTCAAAAATGAAATTACAAAACTATCTAAGGACAGAGACGCAAAGCCATAGGGTATCAATACCTTATGGCTTTTGTATCAGTTCTTATTGTACCAATTAATAGACATAATATATTCCAAAAAAGTATACTATAACCAAATAAAATCTTTTTTTCTTCTGTAACATCCTTTATAATTTTAAGAAATTCATATAATCCAAATTTATCATACCCATACCAACTTAAAGTTGCATCAAATGTAAATATTAAATCATATCATTACAAACTTTTCCCACATTATATATTTTTAATAAATTAAATTTATTTTACCTTAATACTCATCCTACACCAATTATAATTGTTTTCATTACTTTCCATTGCTAATAAGAGTAAAATAAACTATACATATATATTCTTAATTTCGTTTGCTCTAAATTGATGACATTTTAACAAACACATCTATAACTTTTTCTGTGTCATAATGTCCATAATACCAGCTATTTATATACTTACCTTTAAAATTTAAAGAAGCGGCAAGTTTAGTTTCATCCCCATCCTTTATCTTCCATAAACTAAACGAACCTCCATCATCTCTTACAAATAATATCTCATTATTTAATAAGTATTTAGGCATGAAATCAAAATACTTTCCATTTGTAACTTGTGTTATCTTTTGAGATTCTGTATTTATTTCATAAATATTATGGGGCTGATTTTCCCAATCTTTATAAACTGAAGATGTAGAATTACTATCTAACTTGTTACTTGCTGAATATAATATATTTTTGCCATCACTTGAATAACATGGTGTCATAGATACCTTATCTTCTGGAATTAGCTTAACAAAATTATTAGATTTAATATCTGCTACACCTAGATTTTTATTTTCAAACATATCTCTATCAACACCTTCATTAATAGCAACAATATCACTATCTAATGGATTTTGTGAAATATTATCCTCATAATGTAGTCCATATATTCCATCACTATTTCCACCATTATTATGTTCGGTAAAATTCATAACCTTATTATTTATAACATCATATACAATAAATTGATTAATATCTGATGCGGCTGATCCAGAATTAGGACTGTTCCAGATATAAAGATATTTATCATCTGTTGATATTTTTGCAATATTCGGAGTTGATCCAAGTGATTCAAGTATTTGAGCATTTGTAGGATTTTCTCCAATCTCAGTATTAATTAGCGGTTTACCTTCTAAAATAACTTTTTCTGTTTTATTACTTAAATCATAGCTTATTATTCCAAGATGTTTTGAATTTAAGTATCCTCCTTCTGTATAATCATATCTTTTACTTGCATAAACTTTATTTTTACTATCACATTTAATATTATAATATTTATATTCATCACTAATAAGACTTGATGATTTTTTTGCTCCAGTCTCATATATTGAAATTCCAGGTTCTTTTGTAGAATATATCAAATTATTTTCACTATCAAAATCATATGATTCTATGTCTTTAGCTACCTCTCGAGTTTCTTTTGTATTAACGTTGCAGATATATAGAGAACCATCTTTGATATATGCAACACTTTCTCCATCTCTTGATATCAAAGGCTCTGCAATTTTATCTCCTTTATCAAGAATAATAGGATTATTTTCTTTTAAGTCGGACATATAAAGTCCATCTTCTGAAACAAATACTGCAAATTCAGTTGACACCAAACTAGTCGTTACTTTTGAGCCATTTGAGGCAAAAACCACTGTTGAAGTGAATGCACTAGTAAAAGTAAAAATTATCGCAGAAATAAGAGAAAGGTATACAATTGACTTTTTAGATTTTTTAAAATACATGATCTTTTTTAAACGATTTTCAATTTCTTTTCTACTTTTAAATAAGGCTGTTCCCATAATTAATGATCTCCTTTCAGATTCTTCTATTAATTCTAATATTATTTGTCCATAATATTTCCTTTTTGATTTATCCATATTTTTTACTAAACATTCATCTAAGGATAGCTCACACTCAATATTAACACTGCTTCTAAGCATATATGCTAGAGGATTAAACCAATTTAACATATTTACAATAAGTGCAATGATCTTTATCCATAAATCCTTACGCTTATAATGAATTAATTCGTGCTTTAAAACTATTTCAACCTTCTCCTCATTATTGTCCATTTTAGGAAGGGTAATAACTGGATTAATTATTCCTGTAATCATTGGGCTCTTTATATAATCACATTTCTTTATTATTATTTTTTTATTTACTTTTAATTCTGCCTTGCACTTCCTTAATACATCGCCCATCTTTTCTTTTGTAATATCAATACTTAAATTTTTTAGCTTTTTATAAAACGATCTATAAATAAAAATTTCCTTTATTAAAAATGCACATACACCTATGAGCCATATATAAAGCATTATATTTTTATGAAGTATTTCATAAATTTCTTTTGGTTTTTCTTTTATATTACTTTGATTTGTAATTTCTAATTTATTATTACTTTGAAGGCTTGAACCATTATTTCCCTCATCAACATCCTTCCTGTCTAGCTCTGTCATATTTAATTCCCTACTCTGATTATTAAAAGCTTCCATCTGTACTATTGGTAACTTGTAATCCAATTCTTTAGGTAATTTAACAAAGCTTCCCATAGGTACAATAAAACTAAAAAGTACGATAACTAAAATATAATAATTCCAACTAGAACTAAATACTTTTTTAGTAAACGGTCTAAATAATAAAATAATCAAAAATAAAATACTACCGCTTAATGACATCTTTAAGATAAAAGCTATGTTATCCATATTTATACCTCATCAATCCACTTCTTTAAATCTGAAATATCTTTCTCACTAATATCTTTATTATTATATAATGTCGCCATAAAATTTTTGATTGATCCATTATACATGTCTTCTAAAAACAGATTAGTTTGAACTGCTTTATATTTATCTTCTGTAACTTTAGGAATATAATGATTTAACTTCCCTATTTTTTTGACTTTTAGAATTCCTTTTTCAACAAGCCTGCTTAAAAGCGTCATTACTGTAGTTGTCTTCCATGAATTTTCCTTTGGCAATTCTTCTAAAATAGTAGCTGTAGCAACAGGTTCCTCCTTTTCCCAAATAATCTTCATAATCTCCATTTCTGATTCAGAAATCTTCATCAATTTCACAGCTTAACCTCTTTTCTATTCATATTATTCAATTCTACACCTCGTAGAATTAATTCTACACTCTGTAGAATTAGATGTCAATATTTTAATTCTTCTTATGATATAAAAACTTTTTGCACAAAAAAACACTAATCTTTATATGACTAGTGTTTCATTTATTTGCTCTAATATTTTAAATTTTCAACAATCTCAGAAGCATCAAAGGATTTCTTAAGCAATCCTTTCTTCGCAAGCCAATCGATATTATCCTGCCATACCTTTGGATCTTGTGATAGAAACTCTGCATCTTTAGTTTCCATGACTGGAATTAAAGTGCTAAAACTCTTCTTCTCAACATTTTCACTAAGTGGGAAGTTTTCTGCATTTTGATTTTTCATTAATATATTTAATGCTTCATCTGGATTAGCTTTCATATCTTCAAAACCTTTTTTAGAAGCTCTTAAGAATCTTGCTATTTTATCTGAATTCTTATTTAGATTATCTTCTCCTGCAACAAAAACAAGTTCATAGTAATTAGGAACTCCATAATCAGTTGGGGAGAAATAGTTAAGATCATATCCTTGTTCTTCTAGCGCTGGAACCTCATGATTTATAAAGCCGCCTATGGTTGCATCCACATTTCCTGTTGTCATAGAACTCATTATATCAAAACCTACATCAACAGTTTGTGCTGAATCCTTTTTCTCCCCAACATTTTCAAGCATTGTTGAAATAATAGATTCAGAAAGTTCTGTTCCACCATACCCTACTTTTTTTCCTACAAGATCTTTAGGGCTCTTTATATTCTTATCTTTTAATGAAATTACTCTGCTTAATGGTGATTGAACAATTGCCCCTACAGATTTTACAGGAATATCTTCATTTCCTCTTGCCATTGCCACATCTTGAAGATAATAAATTCCTAAGTCAGCCTTTCCTGCTGCTGTAAGTGATATAGCATCATTGGTATTTGAAGGGAACTCTATATTTACCTTTAATCCCTCTTGTTCATAATACCCCTTCTCAATAGCTTCATAAATAAATCCATGAACCGCATTTGGATACCAATCCAAAACAACGTTTACCTCTTCAAGGTCTTTACCTTTACTTCCTTCTGATTGATTGGTTGCTTTATTACAGCCGACCATTGCAAAAATCATTAAACATGACATTACAAATGCTAAAATTCTTTTGTTCATTAATTAAATCTCCTTCCTCCATTTGATTACCTTTTTCTCTATTATATTTACAATCGCAACTATAATAATTGCAATAAGTGATAGCAATACAATTGGCGCAAACACTCCTGCACCGTCTAACTGGGTCATCATTCTTTTACTAAAGTACCCAAGTCCACTTTGTGCTCCAAGCCATTCGGCTATTGCTGCACCTATTATACTAAGTGGCACCGCCATTTTAATTGCTGAAAAGAAATATGGAAGTGCAGTTGGAATTTTAAGTTTTATAAAAATGTCTTTTCTACTTGCACCATAAGTTATTAAAAGTTCTTCCATTTCTCTTTTTGTGGCTTTAAACCCATCATGAACAGCTATTGCTATTGGGAAAAAAGTTATTAGTATTGTCACCAAGACCTTACTCCATATACTATACCCAAACCAAAGTACGAAAAGCGGTGCAATAGCTGTAGTTGGTATAGTTTGAGAGGCTATTACAACTGGATATAAAGCATTCTCCACTTTTTCACTCATATCCATAAATATAGCAAGTGCTAATCCTAAAATAATTGAAATAGCTAGTCCTAATATAGTTACTCCCATAGTTGCTGGCAGATGTACTAAAAATAACGGTTCCTTAAGTTCCCATAACTTCACCAAAATTTGCGTTGGTGATGGTAATATGTAATGAGCATTTATTATCATTGCTATAACTTGCCAAAGTACTAAAAGTATTGTTGTTAATATAATTGCAGGCAAATTTTTTTTCATAATTTCACCTTCTGTCTAAGTCTACTTATAAGGCTTTCTTTTAAATTAACTATTTCAGTCCTCTGAAGCATACTTCTATTCCGTGGATATTCCAGAGGAATTTCTATTTTCTCTAGCTGAGTTATCGGTTTATCATTAACTACAAATATTGACTTTGATAGAAAAATTGCTTCCTCAACATCGTGAGTTATAAACACTATTGTTTTATTAAGTCGTTCCCATTCCTCTAAAAGCCATTCCTGCATTGAAATTTTAGTTAAAGAATCCAATGCACTAAAAGGTTCATCTAAAAGTAATAAATTAGAACCAGTTAATATTGTTCTCGCAAATGATATTCTTTGCCTCATCCCACCTGATAGATCTTTTGGAAATTTGTCTTTATACTCTGAAAGTCCAATCTCCTCAAGAATTTCAATTACCTTTTTTTCTCTATCTCTTTTATTGATTTTTTGTAATTCCATTGGCAGACTAAGATTTTCACCTATTGTCCTCCATGGGAAAAGCAAGTCTTTTTGAGGCATATAAGCACTATAATTCTTTATATTTTTTATTGAAATCCCATTTATTAAAATTTCTCCACTTTCAAATTTCTCTAACCCATTTATCAATCTGAAAATAGTACTTTTACCACTACCGCTGGTACCTATAATCGAAATAAACTCTCCATTTTCTAAAGAAAATGATAGATCTTCTATAATCCTATAGTCATCATCTGGATATTTGAAGGTAACGTCTCTAAATTCAAGCATATTATCATCTCCTTGTTTAATTTACAAGACATTTTAAAAATATTTTTCTAAACAAAAAAGCTTTCTCCAACAAAAGAAGAAAGCTTACTCTTTACGCATAATAATAGCATAATTAAACTCACTTCCCTGCGTTGGTTCTAACCAAATCAGGTTCAAAGGGTTGAGCATATAATATACTCTCTCAGCATTTAGCCACATGAATAAAAATAATAGGCAATTTATATCGATCTATTGTTTTTACTCGTGCCTAAAGGCACCCCTAGTAATATTTTCACTTATGAAAAGTATATAATAATATTTTTCTATTGTAAATGTATTTTTAATATCCCTTATTCTTAAGCGCTGATATTATCTCTACATATTTTTCTACTACATCAAATCCTTTATAATCATCTCTCCTTAAATCTATTATATCTCCATGAGAAATTCCCCTATAATACTTATTGGAAAGCACTCCTTTAAAATCCCCCCATTTTGCAGACGTAATAGAAACTAATCCATCATTCCTACCTTCTGTCAGATTTACAAGAATGTATGGAATAGTTAATATGTAATCACTAAACATGTTTTTCATTACAGATGCATAACTTTGATAATATATCCCTTCTACATCAATAACTTCTTCGTTGAATTTTCTACTATTATAAGTTGAGAACTGCCTAGTTGCTGTATAAAAATCAGGATTTTTATCTCCAATTAGTTTAAAATATTTATTAAATACTCGTGCAATAAATCTATATATACCATCAGGCATATGACAAGCAATATCAACAAACCTTACTCCTCTATGTGGTGATGATATCATTGTAATTGAAGCAATATATTTTCCCATTCCCAATTTACTAGCCATATATCGTGCATCTAGTCCGCCTTTTGAGTGAGCTATAATATTGACCTTTTTACTACCTGTTTCATCTATAATTTGAAAAATCTTATTTCTAATATCATTAGCATTATATTCAACTGTTCCAAAAGCTTCTTGATTTCCATAATAAATAATAGCCCCTTGTCTTATAAGTGCTTTTGGTATTCTTCCCCAATAATTGATGTATTTAAAATCTCTGAATCCTACCCCATGAATTAACACAAGTGGATATTTAGTTTTACATATTTCTGAATCAATCCGTGTTTTATCAAGATCAACTTTATAACATTCATGCTCATATTCAAGTTTAGCAATATTGCATAAGTAAATCAGAATAAAAATATTTATGATTGGAATCCATATAGCTCCAATGACTATCATTCTCTTTATAATGTTAAGTCGCTTCGATGTACATATAATACGTAGAATCCCATTAACTATTAATATTAATATAAGTATTATTGAAATAATACTATCCCATATATATTCATAATTTAAAAGCTTTAATTTATTTAATACATTTTCATAAAAAAAACTATAGATTATACTTTGAATAAATGTTGCATATAATCCATATAAAATAAGTTGTCTTCCACCCATTAATATTCTCAATCTGTTTCTTACAGTTTGTTTATTATGATAAAATGGAGCAACATTAATCCTTATCCATATATAGCCTATTAATATTATAAGTTCCAGCAAAAATATTCCTTGATACATTTGTGATATTTGTTTTTTAGTTAAATATTGTATAAGAAAATCTATAACTAAAACTAAATGTGGAGTACCTCCTAAAAATAGACTTAAAACTGCTATATTCATTTTCATCCTTTTGGCAACATCTAAATACAAAGTTATTAGCACTATTATTCCTATAATCACACAAAATAAAATCATATTCCCCTCACATTCCTAACTACAATTTTTTTCATTTAATTATTCCTTATAGCTAATAATTTTAATATAAAAAACTCATCAACATTAAAATTGATAAGTTTAAAATACGATTAATATTATTAGATTTCGCGATTAAAATTCACTTAATGTTTTTAGAAGATACTCTTCTTCAAAAGGCTTTATTATAAATCCTTTCGCACCTGCAAAAATTGCTTCTTTAATTTTCTCTTCTTGTCCCATAGCACTTACCATAATTACAATTGCCTTAGAATCTAATTCTTTTATTTTGGCTAAAGCTTGTATTCCATCCATTACTGGCATCGTTATATCCATTGTGACTATATCAGGCTTCAATTCTTTATATAATTCAATAGCTCTAGCTCCATTTTCGGCTTCCCCTAATACATCATACCCATTTTTCTTTAGCATGTCTTTTAATGCTAGGCGCATAAATCCAGCATCATCAACAATTAATACCCTCTTCATAATTTTTACTCCCCTTTACCCTAAATAACTCTTTAATATTAATAATATTGTAACAGTATATATATAAGTATAATCGCTAAAGATACATTCTTTTACATAAATACCTATATAATTACAAGTATAGTTCTTTTTTTACTCACTGTCAATTTTTGTGACATTTCGGCTTAAATAACAAAATATACTTGTATTTCAAAAATTTTTATAAGCAATAAATAAAATACTTACACGTGATTAAAGATGAATAAAAAAAAGTTATACTTCTTTAGCTACTAAACTGAAGCATAACTTTTCTTTATGAAACAATAAATTACTACATTAGCCATTTTTAATTTCTAGAAAATCAGATATCCTTAATTTGCATAGAATTTTTTCTTACCTACTACCTACCATTCATATAATGAACATGTAATAGCTCTTTTGATCGTTCTCTTAATAGCCCTTTATATAAAGATTTAACTATAGGATTTTCTTCACTTCTCTTAATTTGAGCCACCTTATCTACTTTATATAATCCTCTTGCTCTTTGAATCTTATCTTCACCTAGAATGAATGGTTGTCCTGCTCCGCATATGCATCCACCTGGGCATGCCATAACTTCTATAAAATCAAACTTCTCTTCTCCACTTTCTACTTTTTCAATCAAAGTTTCTACATTATTAAGTCCACTTGCAATTCCGATACGTAGATTCTTATCCCCTACAGAAAGTTCACAAACTTTTATTCCTTCCATACCGCGGACTCCTATAAATTCTATTTCGCTTAAAGCGTTAGAAGTTTTATCACTAACAACATTACGAATAACTGCCTCTGTTACTCCGCCAGTAACACCGAATATCGCACCAGCACCTGAATATAGAGAAAAGGGTACATCCAGAGATTCTGCTTCCATTTCATCAAACTTAATACCAATTTCTTTAATCATGGCACTTAATTCTGTTGTAGTTATTACGTAATCGACATCTTGAATTCCATTTCTTATGAATTCATCTCTGGCCGCTTCTGCTTTCTTAGCAGTACAAGGCATGACTGCTACAGATATAGTTTCTTTACCTTCCTCTACATCTTTCTCCTTAAAGTATTCTTTAATAACAGAACCAAACATCTGCATCGGAGATTTACAACTGGATACGTATGGTAATAACTCCGGATGCTTTGTTTCCGCATATCTAACCCACGCTGGACAGCAAGAAGTAAATAAAGGAAGTTTATTATCACCTATTTCTAACTTTTCTAAAAATTCCTTAGATTCTTCAATAACAGTAAGATCTGCACTTAAAGAAGTGTCATAAATATCATCAAAGCCCACCCTTCTCATAGCTGCAACGATTTTCCCCATTACATTTTTGCCGAATTTCATTCCAAATTCTTCACCTAAGGCTACTCTTACTGCTGGTGCAACCTGTGCGACTACTCTCTGTTTAGGATTAAATATAGCTTTCCAAACATTCTTAACATCACTCTTAATAATAATTGCACCCGTAGGACACACAGTGGCACATTGTCCACAGTTTACACAATTTGTTTCACTTAATTTCTTTCCGAAGGCCGGACTTACAACCATATCAGAACCTCTATGTGCAAAATCAATTGCGCCTACATTTTGTATTTCATTGCACATTCTAACGCAATCACCGCATAAGATACACTTGCCTGGATCACGGACAATCGCTTTTGACGACATATCAATTTCTGCTTTTACCTCACTACTCTTGAAACGAATGTTTGTAATACCGAAACGTAATGCCAATTTTTGAAGTTTACATTTACCATTCTTCTCGCACACAGTACAATCTCTACAGTGAGCAGCAAGCAATAATTCCAAAATCATCTTTCTATGCTTATGAAGCTTAGGTGTATTAGTTTTAATTATCATCTTGTCCTTTGGAGGAGTTGAGCACGATGCTATAATGCTGCCTCTTTCATCTTCAACAACACACATTCTGCAAGCACCATAAATTGACAAATCCGAATAGTAACAAAGTGTTGGTAGATCAATACCAGCTTTCTTGACTAAATCCAAAATATTTTTTTCATTATCAAACTCTACCCTTTCACCATCAATTATCATATATTTTGACATAGTTATTATCATCCTTTCTGTTATTATATATTTCTCTCTAATGCAAAAGCGTGAAGGAAATTAATATAAGAAGATATGCTTAAACTATTTTAATTGCTTTAAAAGCACACCCCTCTATACAACTGCCGCACTTAATACATTTTGTTTTATCAATGGTATAAGGGCTCTTTATCTCTCCAGAAATAGCTTGTACTGGGCACATCCTAGCACATTTTGAACATCCTCTACATTTCTCTTTGTCAATTTCATAGGACATTAATGCTTTACACACTCCGCCAGGGCATTTCTTATCTACAACGTGAGCAATATATTCATCCCTAAAGTACTTTAAAGTACTCCTGACAGGGAATGCTGCGCTCTTTCCAAGTCCACAAAGTGCAGTATCAGAAATTGTCTCGCATAATTCCTCTAGCATATCAATGTGTTCTAATGTTCCTCTGCCTTCTACTATTTCATTGAGTAATTCCAACATTCTCTTTGTACCCTCTCTACATGGTATACATTTACCGCAAGATTCATTTTGAGTAAATTTCATAAAGAAACGCGCCATCTCTACCATGCAATTCTTATCGTTCATAACAACTAAGCCGCCGCTGCCAATCATAGCACCAACTTTCTTTAAAGAATCAAAATCTAAAGGTAAGTCAAGATGCTGTGCATGAAGGCAAAGACATCCGCCAGATGGTCCACCAATTTGTACTGCCTTGAATTCTCCATCCTTAACTCCTCCTCCAATATCAAAGATTACCTTTCTTAAAGTCGTTCCCATTGGTACTTCTATAAGACCTGTATTATTAACATTTCCAGTAAGGGCAAAAGCTTTAGTTCCATAGTTATTTTCGGTACCCATAGTCTTATACCACTGTGCACCTTTATTAATTATCTGTGGAACATTACAAAAGGTTTCAACATTGTTAAGTACTGTTGGCTTTCCAAACAGACCTTGTTCTACAGTTCTTGGTGGTTTTACCCTTGGCATACCACGACTTCCTTCAATTGAAGCAGTTAACGCACTACCCTCACCACATACAAATGCTCCTGCGCCTTGATTTATATGCAAATCAAAATCAAATCCAGAATTTAAAATATTTTCACCTAAAAGCCCTTTTTCAATAGCTTGATTTATAGCTATTCGTAACCTCTTAACTGCAAGTGGATATTCTGCACGAACATAAATGTATCCATGATGTGCCTTAGTCGCAATACCTGCTATTATCATTCCTTCAATCACTCCATGCGGATTACCTTCCATCATGCTTCTATCCATAAATGCGCCTGGATCACCTTCATCACCATTACACACTATATATTTTTCACTCTCAGTCTGCTTTAATACCTGTTCCCACTTCTTGCCTGTAGGAAATCCGCCTCCACCTCTTCCTCTGAGGTAAGATTCTGATATTTCCTTCACTATTTCCTCGGAAGTCATGTCAAAAAGAGCTTTAGCCGTAGCACCATATCCACCAACAGCTAAATATTCCTCAATTGACTCTGCATTAATATGCCCGCAATTTTCTAAAGCTACACGAGTCTGCTTTTCATAAAATGGAATTTCTTCCTGTTTACTATAGCATTTATCACCTTCTTTATAGGTTAACCTCTCTACTACTTCATCTGAAATAATACTTTTTTCAATAATTTCTTCACAATCGTCTATTTTTACCTTTATATATAGCCATCCCATTGGTTCAATTCTTAGTAATGGTCCCATTTCACAAAATCCATGACATCCGCTTTTCTTTAACCCTATCATGTCACCATGTGGTTCTTCTTGTAACTCCAAAGTAACCTTGAGGCCCTTTTCTTCTATTATTTCATGCAATCTTTTGTAAATATCTAATGAACCACCTGCCACACACCCAGTTCCTGCACATACTAATATCTGCTTATACTGGCTGTCTAATGATAATTTAAACTTTGATGTTACAGCATTTAATTCTTCTCTTGTTTTAATTTTCATTAGCTATCTCCTCCTTTAATTGCTTGATTATATCCTTTGCCTTCTCTGGTGTCATTGATGGATATACTACGTCATTCACTGTGCAAACTGGAGCTAGTCCGCATGCTCCAAGACAAGATACAGTTTCTACTGTAAAATTCATATCGTCTGTTGTAACCTTACTTTCAGAAAGCCCTAGTTCACTTCTAAATTCATTTAATATTGGTACTGACTTTCTTACATGACATGCTGTTCCATTGCAAATTTTTACTACATATTTCCCCTTTGGTTCTAACGAAAAGTTTTCATAAAAAGTTGCTACACTATATACTTTAGCTTCGCTAATTTTAAGCTTTTCTGCAACATAGCATAGCACCTCCTCTGGAAGATATCGATATTCCTTTTGAACTTCCTGCATAATAGTAATAATTGATGCTTTGTTAAAATCATTAGAAATTAAAATATCATCCAATTTTTTCTTTTCATCTTGATTTAGCATTATTTTTCACCTTCCTATACTGAAAAATTAGGCATATACCCCTTTTTTATATCAAGACTCTAACAAGTCATGATTTCCATCAAAGTTCTCGTCTATCTATATCATCTAAAACGTTATTCATTTTGTATTTTCATATGCTTGTCCTTTAATTCCAATAATGTTTTATAATTTAACCACATTTATTTAATATTCTACATGAAATCATTTTCTCCTTTACTTTTTAACATTTATTACATAAAAAACCAAAATATATTACACCTATTTTATGAAAATGTAACTTCCTTAAACTTCTGTGTTATCATTTTATCCCTTCAGGTGCAGTCAAATAAATAACAAATCTATCTGCCAATATGCTTTACTTCATGTGCCTTAATAATATTGCAAATAAAGCAAAAACCACCACATATGCAAATTCTAATATTAGTGGTTCTTTTTTTTTCATTCTAACTTTATTACAATGTATATATTGTAAAATTTATTATCATTAATGTATTTTAGATACATGAAATTAATTAAATAGAAATTTAAGCAAATAATTGAGAGGTTAGATAAATGGAAAAAATACTTAGACCTGTGTATGCAGAAATAAATTTAGATGCAATTGCTCATAATATGAAAAATATAAAGAATTTAGTTAAAAATAAAGATGTAATTGCAGTTGTTAAAGCTGACTGTTATGGACATGGATGTTTAGATGTAGTTCCAACCTTACTCGAGAATGGAGCCTCTAGACTTGCTGTTGCCGTATTAACTGAGGGAATTGAACTTAGAAATCATAATATTAAAGCTCCTATTATGATACTTGGTTATACACCATTATATTTAGGGGAAGAATTAATAAAATATGATTTAGAACAGACAGTTTACGATTTAGATTATGCAAAGGAATTATCTAAAAAAGCTTTGAATCTTAATAAAAAAGCTAAAATTCATATTGCTCTAGACACTGGTATGGGACGAATTGGATTTCTCCCAACTGAAAAAGCAATAGCTGCAGTTGTGGAAATATGCTCCCTTGAAGGTTTAGATGTTCTTGGAATATTCACGCATTTTTCCACTTCTGATGAAGAAAATAAAGACTATACACATGGGCAATTTAATAAATTCATAAATTTTAATAATAGGCTTGCAGAAGCTGGAATAGATATTCCTTTAAAACATGTCTCAAATAGCGGTGCAATAATGGATATGCCTGAAACTTACTTAGATGCAGTAAGAGCTGGAATTATCCTTTATGGCTATTATCCCTCTAATGAAGTAAAAAAAGAAAATCTTTCTTTAAAGCCAGCTTTAACACTAAAAGCAACAATAACTCGTGTTCAAGAAATGGATGAAGGAATGTATGTAAGCTACGGCAATACATTTAGAACTGAAAGAAAGAGTTTAATAGCTACCCTGCCTATAGGCTATGCAGATGGATATTCTAGATTATTAGCTAAAAAAGCCAAAGTTATTATCAATAGAAAATTTGCTCCTATTGTCGGCAGAATCTGCATGGACCAATGTATGATAGATATTACTGATATTGGAGGAAATGTGAAAGTTGGAGATGAAGTAATAATTCTTGGTGAACAAGAAAATTTAAAATTCAACGCTGACGATTTTGCAGAAATTATGGGAACAATTAATTATGAGATACTTTGTATGCTTAAATACAGAATACCTCGAGTTTACATAAAAGATGGTAAAATCTTCAACGTACGAAATTATCTCTAGAACAAATCTAAAATTATGTACAAACAACTTTTGTTTTAGACTTGTGTGGTAACTTACCGAAATCACATACATTTTTATTCCACAGGACTTATGAAATTT
>NZ_LZZL01000031.1:0-64023 GCF_002006495.1 Clostridium sp. BL-8 | reverse complement strand
AAGGAGATTATTCAGTATTTATAAATGATAATGGAACAGCTAAGAAAACAAAGGTAACTATTGGAGAAACTGATGATAATAATGTAGAGATAACATCTGGTATAAACGACGGTGATCAAATAATCACTTCAAATACAAGTACACTACAAGATGGAAATGAAGTAGATGCAGTGGTTAAACAAGATAGTGATACAACAGATGATACATCTGCTAAACAAGATGGTGGTGCCGATGACACAGCTTCTAAGTAGGAGGGACAATAGATGAAGGTAGCAAATGTTAGTATTAAAAGGCCAGTATTTATAACAGTTATTATGTTAGTCATGGCTATTGTAGGTATGACATGTTATGAAAGATTAGTAGTTAATGATATGCCAGAAGCAGAAAATGCTACGGTTTCAGTTTCAATCACAGAGACCGGAGCATCTCCGGAAGATATGGAAACTAATATAACAAAATCAGTAGAAGATGCAGTTGGAGAAATTTCAGGAGTCAGTCACATAACCTCCAACATAACTGAAGGAAGCTCCAGGACCATGATACAATTTGACCTGGATAAAGATCCAGAAGTTGCAGCACAAGAAGTTAGAGATAAGGTTTCAAGTTTAAGAGGATTGCCAAGCGATATAGATACACCTATTATTTCTAAATTTGACTCATCGGCATCATCAATTTTATCAGTTGCTGTTTATGGTTTAGATGATAATAAGCAATTATCAGATGTCGTTGATACAATTGAAAAGAAGTTGTATACAGTATCTGGTATAGGAGCAGTAAATATATCTGGTGAGGATACAAGAGAAATTCATATAAAATTAGATAATAATAAGTTATTACAATATGGTCTCACAACAACTGATGTGACAAACGCAATTAAAAAAGATAATGTTGATCAGTCAACTGGAAAAATTAGTGATAAGGATAATGAGATCTCTCTTAAAATAAGCAGTAAGATAACAAAAGTTGATGATTTTAAAAATATTTTAATAGCTAATAGAAATGGTACAGAAATCAGAGTAAAAGATATTGCAGATGTTGAGGATGGAGTTGCAGATAGAAGCAGTTACGCTTATTATGATGGAAAACCAGCAATTGGTATTGATATAGTGAAGCAATCTGGTTCTAACACTGTTCAATTGGCAGATGATGTTAAAAAGACTTTAAACAAACTTAAATCCACTTTGCCTAAAGGTGTGCATGTTGACGTTGTTAGCGATGATTCAATATCAATACAAAGTACAATAGATAGTGTTTTAGAAACCATGCGAGATGGATGTATATTAGCAGTTATAATTGTATTCTTATTCTTAAATGAGTGGGAGAGTACCCTTATAAGTGCAATTTCACTTCCAATATCAATTATAACTACTTTTATTTGTATGAAAGTTCAGGCTTTTTCACTAAATACAATGACGTTAATGGCATTATCAGTAGCAGTAGGACTTTTAATTGATGATGCTATAGTTGTTATAGAAAATATTGTACGGCATCTGCATATGGGTAAATCTCCAAGGGAGGCAGCTAGAGATGCTACCTCGGAAATTGGATTTGCCGTAATAGCAACAACTTCAGCTGTTATTTCGGTATTCTTACCAGTATCAATGGTAACGGGAACAATTGGAAGATACTTTTTCCAATTTGGGCTTACAGTTGTTTTTAGTATGGCAGTTTCACTACTTGTGTCCTTTACACTTGTACCCATGATGTCATCTAAAATGCTCAGAATAAAAAAGAAGAAGAAAGAAAATATTCTTGGTAAATTCTTTAAGGGATTTAATAAGAAATTTGATTCTTTAGCTCATGGATATTCAAAGCTTTTGGTTATTTCGCTTCACAATAGATTAATAATCATAGTTATTGCAATAGCTATGTTTGTAGCTAGTACTACACTTATCTCGGCACTTGGCTTTACTATGATGCCTTCAACGGATAATAATCAGGTAACTGTAAGTACAAGTTTTGATTCTGGAATAACCTTGGATAATGCATCAGAAAAAGTTAAACAGATTGAAGCTATTATTAACAAGAATCCAGAAGTACAAGGACTGTATACTACAGTATCAAAAAGTAGTTCAACAGTCAAAATAGAATTAGTAGATAAAAACAGCCGTAAGGAAAATTCAAGAACCTTTGCAGGAAATCTTAGTAGACAGTTACAAGGAATTCCTGGAACTCAGGTATCAGTAGCAGCTGCTTCAATGGCAAGTGGTGGAAGAACCTCTAAAGATGCAACTTTTGAACTTATTGGCGAAAATAGAGAAGAAGTTCAAGCTTTTGGTGAAAAGGTAAAAGAAGAACTAGCTAAAGAGTCAGGAGTAAGAGAAATAAGTACTAATGATAAATCAGGTCTTCCAGAAATAGAGTTAACAGTAGATCGTGATAAAGCAGCAGATTTAGGAGTTAGCAGCTCAGATGTTGCAAGTACCTTAAAGACTTTATTTAATGGAACAACTGTAACTAAGTACGATGATGGAAAAAATATGGATGATGTAGTGTTGTACTTACAAAATGATCAACGTTCAAGCCTTGATAGTCTTAAGCAAATTTATGTTTCTGGCACAAGTAATAAGATGATTCCTTTATCTGAAGTCACTAAACAAGTTTTTTCAACAGCTTCAGCACAATTAACGAGGTATGACAGGCAGGCAGAATTGCAGATTTCTTGTAATATTTCAGGAGCAGCTTCAGGTACCTTTATGAATTCATTTATGAAAAAGATTCAAACTCAAATGGATAAGCCAGAAGACATTTCAGTATCTTTAGGAGGAACAGCTGGTTCTATGACTAGCAGTCTTGGCAGTTTAGAACAAGCAATGGCTATGGCAGCTTTATTCTTATACCTAGTTATGGCGGCACAATTTGAAAGCTTTGTTGATCCTATATCAATATTGTTTGCTTTGCCACTTGCAATTATTGGAGCTGTTTTAGGTTTATTTATTTGCAAAACTCAGTTAAGTTTAATGTCTATAATTGGTATAATAATGCTTATGGGCTTAGTTGCCAAGAACGGAATACTTCTTATAGATGCTGCAAAACAAAAAATTGAGGAGGGCATGGAGAGAGAAGAGGCTATAAAACATGCTGGATTAATAAGGTTACGTCCAATCGTTATGACAACCTTGGCTATGATATTTGGTATGATTCCTTTAGCTGTATCTAATGGTATGGGATCTGAAATGCGTGCCCCAATGGCAGAGGCAGTAATTGGAGGATTGGTTACTTCTACAATTTTAACTTTATTTGTAGTACCAATTATGTATACAGTCTTTAATGATGTACAGAATATGTTTAATAAAAAAATTCATAACAAAAAGTTCTCAGAAGATGAAGAAAGCAGGGATGAAAATTTAAGTTTATAAATAGATACGGAGTAGAGAAAAGATTATCTAAGATTTTAGATAGTCTTTTTTTGATTATGCCTTATATGCACTGATGTAAGATAAATTTACAAAAATTCTTTAGAAGTGTTTATTCTGTATATTAAATTTAATCATCAAATAAACAAAATAAAAATATATATAATATTAAATGAGTGTGAGTAATATTAGGAGTTAAATATGACTGCTTTACGTAGATGTAGTTTATATTATGATCCAAATACAGCAAATTATTTAATAGAATATAAGGGCGATTTTAAAAAGAAGATAGATAGCATATCTTATGCTTGTGGTGATGTAATTACGGATACCATTGGAGTAGTAGCTGTACAAGCAAAAGATTTTGATAGGCTCTTAATTGATGTTCCAGAGATTGTTTTTTTTGATTTTAGAGTTAGATATGTCTTGCAAGATATTTCGCCATCATCTGTTGATAATATAAATAATATAAAAATTAATCCGTACTTAGATTTAAATGGAAGAAATGTATTGGTTGGAATAGTTGATACGGGGATAGATTATTTAAATGATGAATTCATACGAGAAGACGATACATCAAGAATTGTGAGTATATGGGATCAAACGATAGCAAATAGTAATAATGAATCTGTATACATTGGCCAAGTTTATTCCAATGAACAAATTAATAATGCAATAAAGGCTTATAGAAACAAAGGTGATCCATATAAAATTGTACCATCAAGAGATGAGATTGGTCATGGGACTAAAGTTGCAGGAATTATAGGTGCACGTGGAAGTAATAAAGAATTTCAAGGAATTGCAAATGGAAGTGATTTCGTGATTGTTAAGCTTTTTGAGTCGAGTAATTTTAAAGCAGAGCTAAAAGCAAATGGAGTTCCAGATGTACCAGTATATAATGCATCTGAAATTGTAAGTGGATTAGAGTATCTAAGAAAGGTAGCAATGACTCGTAGGCAGCCTATGGTTATTTGTCTTGGTGTTGGAAGTACTGAAGGAAGTCATGATGGGTTTAATTTAATTTCTAGATATGTAACATCTCTTGGAAATAACAGAGGAATATGTTTAGTGTGTGGAGTTGGTAATGAAGGCGATTCACAAGGACATGCATCAGGATACATTAAAAATGTAGGAGATGTAAAGGTAATAGATTTAAGAATACCAAGAGAAATAAAAATTTTTCATCTCTATATTTGGATACGAAGACCTAATATCGCTTCTATAAATGTAATTTCGCCCACGGGTGAAGCATCATCGGTTATTCAAGCTCAAATAAATAAAGTTCAGCCAGTTAAGTTTGTTTTTTTAGATACACAGATGTTAGTCAGATATTACAGCCCAGAGCACTTTACAGGGCATGAGGTAATAAGTATTGAATTTACCAATATAAAACCAGGGATATGGAGCTTGAATTTGATTGGAGATTATATAATTAATGGAAGATATGACATATGGCTTCCACCTAAAAATACCTTACCTGAAAATACTATATTTCTTGAATCAGATCCATTTAACACATTGACAATGCCATCTGAAGCACTAAATGTACTTACTATTGCTTATTACGGGAATAATAATTCTCTAATTGCAGCTTCGGGGAAAGGATTCAATACAAATGGTGTGATTAATCCAGATGTTTCAACAATAGGAGTGAATATTCTAACAACAAAAACTTCAGGTGGAACAACAACATTCTCAGGCAGTTCAGCAGCTGCTGCAATAGTTGCCGGTGCCTGCGCACTTTTATTGCAATGGGGAATAATTGATGGTAATGATCCAACTATGTATACAAAAAAAGTTAGAACATATATGATGTACGGTGCAAATAGAAATCAAACTAATAGATATCCTACAAGAGAAAGTGGATATGGAGATTTTGATTTGCTTGGCATTTTTAATATTATTGGAGGAATATATAGAGGAAGGAGGAGCATAAGCTATAATTTTAATAATAAAGATAATGATTATGAATATAATGAATATTGTATTAACGATTTGTTTATAAGAATTCCGAATGGAAAGTACAGGGGGAGTTAAATGAAAGGTAATTATAGAGTGCCTCCTAATATATTTTCTGATCCTAATTATTATCATTATGTTGTTCAATATGAAGGAAACATTGAGGAGGAAATTTCAAAACAGTTAGGATATTTTGTAACAATAATTAATGATAAATATGCTATCGTATCTACCAATAAAGAAGATCAATTAAATATTCAAGGAACGATTTTTTCAACTGTAGTATTTGTTGCCCCGATAGATATATTAACTCTTCAGGAGATTTCGCCAGTTAAAGCTTCTGGAGCAGATTTTTTGCAATTGGAGCTACCATTAAGACTAACGGGGAGAGGAGTTACTGTAGCTATTATAGATACAGGAATTGATTACATGAATAGAGAATTTATGAAGGAGAATGGAGAGACAAGGATAGAATATATATGGGATCAAACAATACAATCCACTAATATAGAAGAAGGAAATATTGTTCCATACGGAACAGTTTATGATAAAAATAAAATACAAGAGGCTATAAATGCTTCTAATCAAGGAAAATCACCGTATGAAATAGTGCCTAGCAGAGATGAAATTGGCCATGGTACAAACATGGCTGGAATAATCGGAGCCAGGGGGATAAATCCCAATTTAAAAGGGATTGCTCCAGAATGTGATTTTATAATAATTAAGTTAATACAATCTATTAAGATCATGATGAACTTTGGATTTAATATTCCTGTATTTGATTTATTTGCCATTTTCCCAGCACTAGAGTTTTTATATAGATATTCCTTAAGCAGTAATAAACCATTGGTTATATACTTTCCTCTTGGAAGTAATTTAGGCAGTCATAAAGGCGATGGGATTCTTGAACAATATATGGATTCAATATCTAGTCATAGTGGAATAGCAATAGTTACAGGGACAGGAAATCAAGGTGCTATTGGATGTCATGCTTCTGGTGTAATACCACAAGTTAATGATTCGAGAGTAATACAATTATATATGGCACCAGAGCAAAAAAATAATATAGCTGAGATTTGGATTGATTCACCTAATATAATGTCTCTAGAAATTATATCACCTTCAGGAGAAAATACAGGAAGAATAAGGCCAGAAATTAAAGGCATAAGTACTTATTCCTTTGTTTTTGAAAATACACCAATAGTAATCAATTCATACTTTCCAGAAGAGCTTACAGGAGAACAATCATATACGATCAGATTCAGTAATATAAAGGAAGGGATTTGGAAATTTAGATTGACAGGGGAGTTGATTTTAGATGGAAGATATAATGCTTGGATACCTGGTGTAGGATTAAGTATTGGGGGAACAGGATTTATCCCTTCAGATCCGTATGGAACAATTGTAAATCCGAGTACATCAACCTATTCAATTACAGCTGCAGCATATAATCAAAATAACAATAATATTTTAGAGTATTCTGGAATGGCATTTTTAGAGGAATATGTTGATAGAATAGATGTTGCTACAGGAGGAGTAAATGCATTAACTACAGCTCCTAATAACACAACGGCTATCGTTAATGGAACAAGTGTGTCAGCAGCTATATTGGCAGGAACATGCGCGATGCTATTTCAATGGGGAATTGTTGAAGGAAATGATCCTAACATATATTCACAAACTATAAAAACATATATACAAAGAGGTGCAATTCAAAGAGGCGGTGACACATATCCAAATCCTCAATGGGGATATGGAATATTAAGCATAGTAAAGGTATTCCAAAATATGATATAAATATTCATGAAGTTATTCATAATGTAAGGAAAATTATAAATGATATAAAACAAATAATTTAAAATCTTAAAATATGTATTACTAAGTTAAATACATTATTTAAGATTTTAAGTTATTTTTTATTTATCATATTGTTTAACGAAGCATTTATAAAAGCTTTAAATAGTTTAAGCATATTTTCATCATTGTAGACAGTCATAATTTCTGGATGAAATTGCACGCCAACGACAAATTCCTTATCTATGCTTTCGATAGCTTCAATTACATTATCTTTAGAATAAGCAGTAACCTTGAAGCCAGGAGCTAAATCTTTAATTGCCTGATGATGAAAAGTATTGCTGATAATAGAGCTTCCTAAAATATCATGTAGAATTGAATTTTCAAGGATGTCTAAAGTATGAGTTACGGCACCATTTTTTGTTTGCTGCTGATGTTTAATATAGCATCCATCCATATCTGATAAATCTTGATATAAAGTTCCTCCAAAAGCTACATTCAAAATTTGATGTCCTCGGCATATAGCAAGAATTGGTTTATTAAGTTCATAAGCAATTTTTGCTATTAAAAGGTCGAAGTTATCTTTTTCAGGAAATATAAATCCAAGTTTTGGAGAAGGTTCTTCATTATAAAGTAATGGATTTACATCTATTCCGCCAGAAAGTACGACGCCATCGAGAGTTTCAATTTGTTGTCTAATAGATTCTTCATTAGAAAGAATTGGAAGTATAATGGGAATTCCTCCGCCTCTAATTACTGATTCGACATAATCATTACTGATGGATTCCATAACAGAATGAGAATAAAGAGTATCTTGTTTTATAAGTCGACTAGAGTTTATACCTATGATAGGTTTTTTCATAATTTATGCCACCTCCAATGAAAATGTATATAAATTATACTATATAGACAGGAATAAATAAAGAAAGTGCTATTTGAGGTTTTATATTATTTCACAAAAAAAAGAATGCAGTTTTGTAAATTTTCAATATGGAATTTAAAGGATTTCATATAGTAAAATGGACTTATAGCAAATGTTATAGAAATAGAATTGAAATTATATAAATGAAAGGGAGAACGTAGATATGGCAGATCTATCATTAAGACATATTTATAAGATTTATGAAGGAGATGTAGCTGCAGTTAAAGATTTCAATCTGGAAATTGAAGACAAAGAGTTTATAGTATTTGTTGGACCATCAGGTTGTGGTAAATCAACAACTTTACGTATGATTGCGGGACTTGAAGAAATATCAAAGGGTGAATTATATATAGGTGGAAAACTTGTTAACGATGTAGAGCCTAAGGAAAGAGATATAGCAATGGTATTCCAGAACTATGCTTTATATCCACATATGACAGTATATGATAATATGGCTTTTGCATTAAAATTAAGAAGAGCTCCAAAAGATGAAATCGATAAAAAAGTAAGATTAGCAGCCAAGAGATTAGATATTGAACATTTATTAGATAGAAAGCCAAAGGCTTTATCTGGGGGGCAAAGACAAAGAGTTGCATTAGGACGCGCTATTGTCAGAGAACCAAAGGTATTCTTAATGGATGAGCCATTATCAAACCTTGATGCAAAATTAAGAGTTCAAATGAGAACTGAAATATCAAAGCTTTATCAAAGCTTAGGTACAACCTTCATATATGTTACACATGATCAGGTTGAAGCGTTAACAATGGGAACTAGAATCGTTGTAATGAGAGATGGTGTTATTCAACAAGTTGACACTCCACTTAATATTTATAACACTCCAGTTAATTTATTTGTTGCAGGATTTATTGGAAGTCCTCAGATGAACTTAGTTAATGGTACTGTAGCTGAAAAGGAAGGAAAGGTATATTGTAATTTTGAAGAAAATAGTATATTATTTCCGGAAGAAAAAGGAAATGTATTAAAAGAAAAGAATTATATAAATAAGGAAGTTGTATTTGGTATTAGACCAGAGCACTTAGATGATAATAGTAAATTAATTGAAATGAATCCTAGTGCAACAATTGCTGGAGATGTAGAGGTTGTTGAAAGAATGGGTGCTGAAAGTTATATTTATTTTAAATCAGGAAAGAACAATATGACAGCAAGAGTTGATGGAAGTACTAAATCAGAACCTAAGGATAAAATTAAATTATATGTGGAACATGAAAATATTCATGTATTTGATAAAGAAACAGAATTGAGAATATGTTAGTTTATGTAGCAGCTAAGCTTAAATAAGCTATGAGGATGCAGCTTTTAACTCCCATCTAAAAAGATGGGAGTATTATAATAATTGAACATGGGATAAATAATAATTGGAGTGAGAGGATTATGGAGGAATTAGTAAAGTATTTAGAAGGAATATATGAAAATTGTGAAATACCTTTTGAGATTTATGAAGACGGAAAAATTATATTTAAGGCAAATTCAAGCAACATCAAAGAAGAACATTTTCACAATATATTTTTTATTGGAACAAAGAAATTTGAAATAAAAATTGAAAAAGAATATAAAGAATCTTTGAAAATATTGGAGTTTTGTATTAAGGATAAATACAAAAGCAACTGTGATAAAAAGGAAAAGCTTACAATTAAGTTATTGCAAAATTTAAATGTATCAAAAGAAAAAATAAAGGAAACCATGCCTAAAATAAAAGAGGAGACATTTTTAATAACTATTGACTTGAGGGAAAAACTAGCGGAAGTCTTAGAAATTTTGAAAAAAATTTATAACGATACTGATATCATAGTAATTAATTATGAAGATACAATAAATCTAATTGGAGTATTTGAGGATATAAATGAACATGTATCAAGCATAAGTGAAACGGTTTATGTTTCTCTTTATGAGAAATGTTACATAAGTTATTGCCATATTGAAGAGTATGAATTTTTAAGCAGATTGTATAACGAAAATGTTTATAAAATAAGACTGGCAAAAAAATATAAGTTATCTTCAAGGATATTTGAACAGAATAGCCTTCTGTTTGAGAAAATAATGGACAATTTAAAAGAGGAAACTAAAGCAAAGATATTACAAGAATTTGATGATGGATTTTCAAAGCTAGATGAAGATATGATAAAAACAGTGGAGATTTTCTTTAAGCTCAACCTAAACTTAAGTGAAGCGGCAAAAAGTTTATATGTCCATAGAAATACATTGATCTATAGATTAGATAAAATTGAAAAATATACAGGGTATGATATAAGAAAATTTAATGATGCTTCATTGTTTAAAATAGCATTTTTTATTTGGAAACAAAAAAGTAAACTATAATCTTGAATAAAAGTGACTTTAAATGAATTAGATAACCTAAAATTAATAATATAACTGTAAATGGTAACGATATCGTAATTGATCTATGTTTAAAGTGGTGTGGGAGAAATATATGAATATAAAGGATATAGCAGAATTGGCGCAGGTAGGAGTTAGTACGGTTTCACGAGTAATAAATAATCATCCTGATGTTAAGGAAAGTACAAGAAAAAAAATTTTAAAGATCATAAAAGATAGCAATTATATTCCGAATAATAGTGCAAGAATATTAAAACAAAATAATACAAAGAATATAGGTATTTTAGTAAAAGGCGTATTTAATCCATTTTTTGCTCAAATGACTAATATTATAGGAAAAATTATAAATGAAAATGGGTATACAGCTATAGTGCATCAAAATGATTATAATTTAGATCAAGATGTGGATATTTTAATAGCTTTTATAAAGGAAAAAAGATTACAAGGTATAATATGTTTAGGTGGGAATTTTATTGAGATTACTGATGAGAGTTTTAAAGAAGTAAATGTACCTATAGTGTTAACATCTGTAAATACTATTTCAAAGCAAGGAAAGTCATATTATTCATCAATAGGAATAGATAATATTAAAGGTGCTTATGATGCAACAAGATATTTAATAAATAAAGGACATAAAAAAATAGCATTAGTTTTAGGGGATGCCAATGATACAGGAATAAGTTTAAGAAGATTAGAAGGATATGAAAGAGCTTTGAAGAAGGAAAGGCTAGAGATAGAAAAAGATCTAATTATAATAGGTGGATATTCAAGTAAAAAAGCATATGTGGAAACAATGAAATTATTAGAGAAAAGAAAGGACATTACAGCAATTTTTGCATTATCGGATATTATGGCAATTGGTGTAGCCAAAGCAATAATTGACAGTGGCTTTAGGATTCCAGAAGATATTTCATTAGTTGGTTTTGATGGAATGGATGAAAGCAAGTATTACAATCCAAGTATAACAACAGTAAAGCAGCCTCAAAAATTGATGGCAGCAATGAGCATAAAATTATTATTTTCATTGATTAATGGACAAGAAGAGAATAAACATATATTATTGGATACTAAGTTAATAGAGAGAAATTCATGTGCCAGTCTATGATATATGTAATTATATAAAGGCCTTAGGAAATAAAATCGGCAAAAGAATTATGCAATAATAAAATAAATAGAAAACGCATAAATAAGAGTTTTAATAACTGTGAACTGCTAGTTTTAAATTGTAAACTATTTAAGCTGGTTTTATTTTTTATTTAGTGTTAATATATATATTGCTAAAAGATAGAGAAAAGAACTTGGTTAATATTTCTCATGAGAATCCGATATTTAGCATTTTATTATGAGAATAGTAACTAAAGGAGGATACAAAATATCATGGCAAAGGTTATTATTGCGGAAAAGCCATCTGTTGCTAAAAATATTGCTGATGCATATAAAATAAAGACCAGAAAAGATGGTTATTTTGAGGGCAATGGGTATTACATAACATGGGCATTTGGACATCTCTTGCAGTTATATGATGCAAAAGATTATGATGAAAACATGAAAGGCTGGAGATTTGAAAAGTTTCCATTCATTCCTGAACATTTTCTGTATAAAGTAAAATGCGACGGCGTCGATAGATCAACAGAGGATAAGGGTGCTAAAAAGCAACTTGGCATAATAAAGAGCCTTATTGATAAGGATGATGTTGAAAGTATTATTTCGGCTACGGACTACGATCGAGAAGGTCAGGTTATAGCTGATGAATTATTTGGTTATTTTGAGGTCAAGAAGCCAATATATAGATTGCTTTTAAATGAGTGGACACCGGATGAAGTTAAAGGTGGTATGGAAGCTTTAAAAGATAATAAAGAAATGCAGTCACTGCAAGATGCTGGAATAGGAAGACAATGGAGTGATTGGATTATAGGAATTAACTTAACTTCAGTAAGCACACTGAAGTATAAGTTTGAAGAAAATAAAACTATTAATATAGGAAGAGTGCTTCTTCCTACTTTAAAGATAATTTATGATAGAGATAAGGAAATAGAGAATTTTACTGCTACAACTTATTATAAATTAATATCTAACTTCAAAACTTTAACTAATGAAGAATTTGAGGGACTTTATTATGAAAATGATTCTGAAAAGTTTGATAAGAAAGAAGATTTAGATAAATTTTTACCTTTACTTAAGGGAGCAACTGCTAAGATTATTGATAAACAGACAGAGCTTAAAAAGGAATATCCGCCATATTTATTTAATTTATCAAATCTTCAAGGTCATATTACCAGCAAATACAAAGGATGGACTTCAGATAAAGTTCTTAAGGTTGCTCAATCACTTTATGAAAAGAAACTTACTACTTATCCAAGAACAGCCAGTGTTGTTTTGGAAGAAAGTTTAAAGGATAGGGCTAAAAAGGTTTTAGATACCTTAAAGGCAGGACTGCCTTATGAGAAAGATATTAAATTTTCTACATCTAAAAGAATTTTTGATAGTTCAAAAGTTGAAAGCCATAGTGCTATAACACCTACATATATTAAGCCTTCAGGACTGTCAGCAGATGAAAAAGTAGTATACGAGGCTATTAAAAACAGATTCATAATGCAGTTCATGCCTGTAGCGGAATTTGAGGAAACAAAGGTAACGTTAAAGGCTAATGTTACAGAAGTACCAGGAATTTTTATATCAAAGGGAAAAGTAAAGCTTGTGGAAGGATGGAAAGTAGTAGAAAAGATAGAAAGTAAGGATGTAATACTTCCAAAGGTTGAAATTAATGAAAATGTAGATATTGTTGATTCAAAAGTTAATTCAGTAACGAAGAAACCACCTAAGTACCATACTGAAAAAACATTGCTTAGAGTGATGGAGACCTGTGGAAAAGGTCTTGAAGACAAAGAAGAAGATTCAGAAGAAATGATGCAGGCTATTTTAAGCGGCTTTAGTATAGGTACGCCAGCAACACGAGCTGAAACAATAAAAAAGTTAAAGGATATAGGATACTTAAAAACTAAAGGAAAGAATCTTATGTGCACTGATCTTGGAAGGAATCTAGTTGAAACTTTTCCTGTAAAGGAATTGTTTGATTTGGAGTATACAGGAAGATTAGAAAAAACTCTTTCAGATATTGAAAGAGGTAAATTTGCTAAAAGTGATTTTATGCAGTTAATTATAGATTTTACAATCCAGTCTGTAGAGTTAATTAAGAAAGATGATGGAGCACTATCAAGATTTAAAGTGGAAATACCAAAGGACACTGAAAGTATAGGTCCATGTCCGGTATGTGGCAATCCAGTAATTGAAGGTGAAAAAGGCTTTGGGTGTAGTAACTGGAAGAATGGCTGTAAATTCACCATCTGGAAGGATGATAAATATATAAAATCTTTTGGGAAGAATGTATCTAAAGAAATGGTTGAACTTCTACTTAAGAATGGAAAAGTTGGATTTAGAAATTTAAAGAGCAAGAAAGGTAATACTTTTTCAGCTTATTTTAAATATATAAAAAATGAGGAAACTGGATATTTTAATTGGAATATGGAATTTATAGATAATAAATAATTAGGGCTTGCTTTGCAAGTCCTAATTATTTATTATATTAATATTATATAAGGATAAGCGATTAGTGTAATATTTTAAAGGTTCGTTAATAGAGAAATTAACTGTCAACCATAATTCCACCGTTTATATGAAGAACTTGACCCGAAACAAAAGATGAATCATCAGATGCTAAATAAACATATCCAGGAGCTAATTCAAAAGGCTGGCCGGCTCTTTTCATAGGAGTATCAGAACCAAATATAGCAACTCGCTCGGCAGAATAACTTGATACTATAAGTGGAGTCCAAATTGGACCTGGTGCTATTGCATTAACTCTGATTCCCTTAGGTACTAATGAATTAGAAAGAGAACGAGTGAATGTCACAATTGCACCCTTTGTTGATGCATAATCGATTAAATCTCTAGGGCCTTGGTAGGCTGTAACCGATGCAGTATTAACTATTGTACTGCCTCTTTTCATATATGGAAGTGCGGCTTGAGTAAGATGAAACATAGGAAATATATTAATTGAATATGTTGCTTTTAATTGAGAGGGAGATATGCATTCTATGCTCTCTTGAGGAAACTGAACACCAGCATTATTTATTAAAATATCTAGCTTCCCAAATTTGTCTATTGTGCATTCTACTAACTTTTCACAAAAACATTCATGAGAAATATCTCCAGGCATAAGTAAGCATGTGCCGCCATATTTTTCAACATACTTTTTAGTCTTAAGTGCATCCTGATGCTCATATAAATATGAAATTGCAACATCTGCACCTTCTTTAGCAAAAGCAATTGCAACTGCCCTTCCAATTCCACTGTCACCGCCTGTAATTAATGCTACTTTATTCTCTAATTTACCACTTCCTTTATAATCGGGATTATCGAATATTGGAAGAGGGTTCATTAATTCTTCGATACCAGGCTGGAAATTTTGATGTTGAGGTGGAAAGCGTCTGGGAAGAGCATCAAAATTAATTTTCATTCTATAATCTGAATCCATTAGTTTCTCCTAATATATTTTTATATCATTATAATTTATGAGTTCATTAAGTTATTAGTGAGGAAATTTTATAAATGAGAAGCTGATAGTGTATAAATTTCGTGTATATTTGAAAAAAGAAGAGATACTAAATATGAGGTGATGTATACGTGGAAAGTGTATGGAATTCTGAAATTGATTTTAGAAAAAGAGAAGCTTTAGATAAAAATATTAAATGTGAAGTTTTAATCATAGGAGCTGGTATGGCTGGAATGCTGACAGCTTATATGCTTAATAAAAGTGGGAAAGAGGTAGTTGTTATTGATGCTAGACGCATTGCTAGTGGAGTTACAAAAAATACAACCGCTAAAATAACGTGTCAGCATGATTTAATTTATGATAAATTGATTAAAGAATTCGGTGAAGAAGGTGCAAGACAATATGCTAAGGCTAATATTTTGGCGATAGAGAGATACAAAGAAATAATTGATAAGGAAAATATTGATTGTGATTTTGAGCGTAAGGATGCTTATTTGTACTCTTTAGATAATATAAAGAGCCTTGAAGATGAATATAATGCAGCGAAAAAGCTGGAAATTGATGCTGAAATAGTTGATAAAGTCGAGCTGCCATTTGAAATCAAAGGAGCATTGAAATTTAAGAATCAAGCTCAGTTTAATCCCCTTAAGTTTTTGAAATCAATCTCAGAAAAGTTAACTATTTATGAAAATACGACGGCACTTGATATTACAGAGAAAAATACTGTAGTGACAAAGGAAGGAGTAGAAATTACAGCGGAGGAAATAGTAGTAGCAACACATTATCCATTTCTAAATACTCCAGGGTATTATTTTATGAGAATGCATCAAGAAAGATCTTATGTATTAGCTCTAGAAAATGCTCAAGTTTTAAATGGTATATATAAAGGTATTGATAAAAATGACTATTCATTTAGAAATTATAAAAATTTATTATTATTTGGTGGCGCGGTACATAGAGTTGGCGAAAATGAGAAAGGTGGGGCTTATGAGGAATTAAGAAAAGCTGCAAAACAGTTTTATCCTGATTCAATAGAAAGGTTTCATTGGTCAGCACAAGACTGTATGACTTTAGATGATATACCTTATATAGGACATTATTCATCAAAAACACCAAATATTTATGTTGAAACAGGTTTTAAAAAATGGGGAATGACAAATTCAATGGTAGCTGCGATGATAATAAGTGATATGATTCTTGAGAAGGAAAATGACTTTTCGGAAATATTTTCACCAAAAAGATTTGATATGTCAGCTTCAATGAAAAATGCTGCTAATGATATAATTATAACTGCAAAAAACTTTATTGCACAAAGGATAGATATTCCGGAAGAAAATACAAGTAGTATTCAGAATGGTCAGGGAGGTATAATAGAATATAAGGGACAAAAGGCTGGAGTATATAAGGATAATTACGGAAAGATATTTGCTATATCAACAAAATGTGCGCATTTAGGTTGTGAACTTCATTGGAATGCTGATGAATTAACATGGGAGTGTCCATGTCATGGTTCAAGATATGATTACAAAGGAAATTGGATAGAAGGTCCTACTAATAAATCTTTACCTAATATATAATTTCAAGAAATTATATATAAAATAATAGATTATTATGATATAATAAACTAACACATTGATGGGCAAAGCTGTCTCAAAATTGATTAAATTTTGAGGTGGCTTTTTTATATAAAATAAAATAATTTATATTAGAAAAATTACGAGAAGAGAAAGAAGGTTTGCAGCATGAAGAAATACAGAGAAAAGAATAAAGAGGAAAATGTGCCAGATGTTTTTGCGGAAACATATAGTGTAGAACTTTATATGAAGGAAGAGCCTGTAATTTTGGAAAATAACTTATTAGAAAACATTAAGAAATATTGTGGGAATGTTGAAATTTCATCTAGGCAGGAGAATAATATTATATTCGCATTTATGGATCATGTACTAGAATATAAAAATATGAGTGCCCCAGTTTCAATAGTTATTAGTAAGATTTATGATAAACCAGATATTTTAAAGTTAAATAAATCTTTGGGGCAATCAGGAGATTTAAAAAATAAAGAGGAAATTGAGAAGTGTTCATATAGAATTATAGTAACAGATATAATGGCTATAGGATTAGAATACAATAAGAGAATAGAGCTTTTTCAAAAGGCGCTTTATGCTATAGTTGAACTTATTCCGTGTGAAGGAATTCACTTTCAACTTGCAGAGCAGGTAATAAGCAGGGATGAATACTTAGAGAATAATCCTTTTAGTGAAGATTATGACCTTCTATTTGGTATATTAAATGTAAGGTTATTTAATATTGAAGGAGGAGAAGATGAATACTTAATGGATACCTTAGGACTTTCGGCGGTAGGATTATGTGATTTACAATGTCATTTCAAGAATTTAGATCCTAATAAAGTGCTCGATATTTTATATTCTTATGGATATTATATTTTTGATAATAGTGAAGCAGCTGATAATTTAAAAGAAGTAGATGGAATTTATGAAGAGGAAAAGTGGAAATGTGAACATGAAGTTTCATTGGCAGAACCTAAACGTGTTGTCATGGATATTAATCCAGGAAGAGAATTTGCGGGGGGGAATAGAGCTTAACTATAGGAGCATCAGGAAATACTAAGTTATTTAAGACAATAAGATAAAAAATAAACAAAAATCTCTTGTTTTTGATGTGTAAAAGCAAGAGATTTTTGTTATTATCACTTATATCTTTTACTTGTGAAAAAATATATTCATATTTTATCATAAAATAAAATAATTTTACATTTTATATTGACACCTAAATTTTAAGATAGTAAACTTATAAAAGTATAATACATGATTAAATAAAATATTCGGGAAACAATGGCGTTTTCATTTCTAGATAAAGATATATCTGACGATAGATATACCTTTTTGAAGTGAGATCGCCTTTTTATTTTTATGAAACTATAATAAAGCAATATATTAGCAATAAACTCAAAATGTAATTAATAGTGGAAAGCTTAAAAATTATTCAAGGGGGAATAAAAAATATGGAATTGTTAAATGGCGCGGATATGGGATTTGTATTTATTTGTGCAGCACTAGTAATGCTTATGGTACCAGGTTTAGCTTTATTCTATGGTGGTATGGTAAGGAGCAAGAATGTACTTAGTATTACAATACAAAGTTACGTAGCGTTAGTTATTATATCTATTCAGTGGATTTTAGTTGGTTATACTTTGGCCTTTGGTCCAGATGTTAAAGGTATAATTGGGGGATTAGATTGGGGATTTTTGAATAATATAGGAATCACACCAAATGCAGATTATGCAGCTACAATACCTCATTTAGAATTTGTGATATTTCAATTAATGTTTGCAGCAATCACAGCCGCTGTTATTTCAGGTTCCGTTGCTGAACGTATGACTTTTCCGGCTTTTTTGGTATTAATAATCTTATGGAGTACATTAGTTTATGATCCTATTGCTCACTGGGTATGGGGAACTAATGGATGGTTAAAAAATTTAGGTGTTCTAGATTTTGCAGGAGGGCATCCAGTTGAAATAAATTCTGGAGTTTCTGGTCTTATTGCAGCGCTAGTTATTGGAAAAAGAAAGAAGCCAAGTCCAGGACCTCATCACATACCTATGGCAATACTTGGGGGCGGACTTTTGTGGTTTGGATGGTTTGGTTTTAATGCAGGAAGTGCTCTTTCCATGAACTATGTTGCCATTAACGCCTTCTTTACTACCAATACTTCTGCAGCAGCTGGAGCTATTGGATGGACAGTGTCCGAATGGATTCTTTATAAAAAGCCCACTGCACTTGGAATGGTTAGTGGAGCAGTTGCTGGACTAGTTGCTATAACTCAGGGAGCAGGTTTTGTAAGTCCTATATCAGCTATATTTATTGGACTAATTGGGGGAGCGTTGAGTTTTTTTGCTATAGCTGTTCTTAAGAAGAAATTAGGATACGATGATGCACTAGATGCTTTTGGATGCCATGGTGTAGGGGGAATATGGGGATCTATAGCTACTGGGATATTTGCCTCTAAAGCAATTAACCCAGCAGGTGCTGATGGATTAATATATGGTAATTTCACGCTTATAAAAGCTCATTTAATATCAATTTGTGCTACTGCATTATATGCAGCAGTTGCAACATTTGTAATACTTAAGGTTATTGGTTTTGTAATGAAGTTAAGAGCAACTTCAAGTGAGGAGTCAGAGGGATTGGATATTTCTCTGCATGGAGAAGAAGGTTACTCAGGTTTAAATATGTAGAGATTAATTATTATAAAAAACAAGAACTAAGTTCTCATCCTAGAACTTAGTTCTTGTTTTTTAATTTTAGTATGTAATGTGAATTATTTAAATGGTGATTTTATTATTAACTTCTAAAGAGAGATATGTTTTTAATATAGATACTATTATACTAATTCTTATCATAAAAATTAGTATAGTATATTAAATGAAAGCGGGTCTTATTATGAAAATACCACTTAAATTTGATAATAATAGAAATTTCAAAATAGTTCAATTTACAGATATACACGAAGGTCCAGAAAAGGATAAATCCATAAGTCTTATGAATAGGATATTAGATTGCGAGAAACCTAATATGGTAGTTTTAACTGGAGATAATATTGATGGTAAATGTAAAACCGTAGATGACGTTAAAAAAGCTATTAACAATATAGCCGGACCAATGGAAAATAGGAGGATACCTTGGGCTGTTGTTTTTGGTAACCATGACGATGAGCATGGTATGATGACAAAGGAAGAAATGATGAAGTTATATATGAGTTATAAATGTAATTTGAGTGAAATTGGATACAAAACTTTTGATAGGATTGGTAATTATAATATTCTCATAGAAAGTTCAAAAAGAAAAGTACCTAAGTTTAATATTTACATGATAGACTCTGGAAAATATGCACCTTCATTTATTGGAGGATACGATTGGATAAGACTTACTCAGATATATTGGTATAGGAAGACAGCGTTAAATCTAAAACGAAACTACAATAGAACAATACCATCACTTATGTTTTTCCACATACCATTACGAAATTTTAAGAAGGCATGGGAAACTGGATTTATTGATGGTGAAAGGTTTGAAGAGGAAAGCGTTGCAAAAATAAATTTGTGCCTTTTTAGTAAAGTAATTAAAACTGGAGATGTAAAAGGGATTTTTACAGGCCATGATCATTTAAATAATTATTGTGCTGAATTAAACGATATTAGACTTGGATATGCCGGATATATGGGATACGGAACTTATGGTAATGATGATATTCCACGAGGTGCAAGAGTGTTTCTTATAAATGAAGAGTCACCAGAAGATTTTAAAACTTGGGTGAGACGATAGCTTTATAAGAAATTAAAATTATAGCTATATTAAGAATAGAGTTTTTTATAAGAAAATTATAGCTAAGTAATTAATTAGATGAGGATAGCGCATATACTTAGCTACAATGATAATTATATTATTATAATTTAGAGAATACAAAAGTGTTGATGACTTACATAATATGGAATATAATTAAGTTAAGTAATGGAAAGAAATAACTCGATTATAATGTCCTAATGCTTTACTCAATAGATCAGTAAAATACTAGGAGGGAATTTATGAAGTATGTTAACAAAACCTTAAGAGGCTATGAAAGGGCTCTAGTATCTTTATTACTTGTTTTTACACTATTTTTATCATTTGGTTTTAAGGTAAACGCATCAACAATAAACTCTGATTACAAATCCTTTGTAATGGCACCGTTAGAAAAAATAACAGATTGGAATGCTTTTAAAAATAAATTGATAACGCTGAAGAATAATGGGGTCTATGCAATTACAACGGATGTTTGGTGGGGAGATGTTGAAAGTAAAGGAGATAACCAATTTGACTGGAGCTATTATAAAACATATGCTGATGTCGTACGCTCATCAGGATTAAAGTGGGTGCCTATAATATCAACTCATCAATGTGGTGGTAATGTAGGAGATACAGTAAATATATCTTTACCTTCATGGTTATGGAATAAGGATACACAAGAAAATATGGAGTATAAAGATGAAAAGGGGAATTTTGATAAAGAGGCTCTTAGTCCATGGTGGTCTGGAGCAAATAAGCAATATGATGAACTTTATGATTCATTTGCATTAAATTTTAGCGGATATAAAGACATTATAGCTAAAATATATATTTCTGGTGGACCAGCAGGTGAATTAAGATATCCTTCATATAATGCAGCTATTGGGTGGTCATACCCTAATAGGGGGTATTTACAATGTTATAGTGCAGCAGCGGAAGCAGATTTTCAAAATGCTATGAAAATAAAATATGGTACAGTAAAGGAATTAAATAGTGCATGGGGAACAAATCTTGCAAGTTTTTCACAAATCAGTCCACCAACAGATGGAGATGATTTTTTTGAAAGTGGGTATAACTCAGTATATGGATGCGACTTTTTAAGCTGGTATCAAGGCGTACTTACAAAGCATTTAGCAGATATGGCATCAGAAGCTCATTCACATTTTGATCAAGTTTTTAATGTAAGAATAGGAGCAAAAATATCAGGGGTACATTGGCTTATGAATAGTCCAGAAATGCCTCATGCAGCAGAATATTGTGCAGGTTATTATAATTATAGCACTTTACTTGATCAATTTAAGGAATCAGATGTAGATTTGACATTTACATGCTTAGAAATGGATGACTCAAATGCAAATACAAGTCCATATTATTCAGCTCCAAAAACTCTTGTTAAGAATATTGCCAGCCTTGCAAGTTCTAAAGGAATAAACCATTTTGGAGAAAATGCGCTACCTATCTCAAATAATAATCAAGCATATCAGAATATTGCTGAAGTATTATTTAATTATAATTTTTCAGGTTTCACATTATTGAGATTAGGGAGTATTATTGATGATAATGGAAAGCCTACATCAGAATTAGCTTCATTTGTAGATACCCTAGCCATGAAACCTGCTCCAGTTAAATTTACTATAAATAATGCTAATACGATATACGGTCAAAATGTATATGTGACAGGAAGTAGATTGGAATTAGCTAATTGGAATACAGGCTCATATGCTACAGCGCTTAATTACAACAATGGCAGTTGGACAGGAATCACGTATCTTGGAGAAGGACGCCCTTATGAATTTAAAGCAATTAAAAGAGATAGTGGTGGAAATGTAATTTGGGAAGGTGGAAATAATAAATCATACACTGTTCCAACTGGAGGCGGGAATTATACTTGGAATTGGATGAATTAGTTAAGAGAAAAAATGTAATAGTATTAAGATTTTAGGTAAATATAAAGCACATATGATTTTATAGTGAAATCATATGTGCTTTAAGTTTATGCTTCAATTGTAAAATAATCAAATATAACTTTAGTTCATATCTAACAATGTCTTTTCCATTGTAGCAAATTCTTTATCAATAATGCTATTAGGCTTATAAGTTAGAAGGCTGACAATAACAATAGATATAAGTGATAGGAAGAAACCTGGAATCATTTCATATAGATAGCTTGATAAACCTGAAGCTATCCATATTATAACTGTTAATCCACCAACAATCATACCTGATAATGCTCCCCATTTGGTCATTTTTTTCCAATGAAGGCTTAATAGGAGAAGTGGTCCAAAAGATGAACCAAAACCAGCCCATGCTTGACCAACAATATCAAGGATTGTCTTATTAGGTAAATATGCAAGGATGGTTGCTAAGGCTGCAACTATTAGTACAGATAACCTTCCTATTATCATTTGTTTGTGCTCAGAAACTTCTTTTTTTAATAATGTTAGATAAAAGTCCTTTGTAATTGAACTAGAGCAAACTAAAAGCTGAGAAGAGATAGTGCTCATGATAGCAGCAAGTACAGCTGCCAGTATAATTCCTGTGATAAACGGATGGAATAAAATATCTCCAAGGCGAAGAAAGACTGTTTCCGGATCACTTAATGGTGTTTTATGTTCTGTAAAATATACTAGTCCTACAAGACCACTTGCAACAGCACCTAAGAGACCAATTGCCATCCATCCAATACCAATTCTTCGTGCTGACTTTAGTTCCTTTGGAGATTTTATAGCCATGAACCGAACAATAATGTGTGGCTGACCAAAATAACCAAGTCCCCAAGCCAGAAGACTAATGATAGAAGCTATACTGGTTCCTCTAAACATGTCGAACAATGCAGGGTCAATATTCGTTATCTTATTTGTAAAGGTACCAGGATCTACTCCTATATTGATAAATGCTACAACTGGCACCATGATTAAGCAGATAAACATTAGTGTTCCTTGAAAGAAATCTGTAAGGCTTACTGCTAAAAAACCACCAAAGTAAGTATAAAGAACGACAACAGATAAAGTAACTACTACTCCCATCGTATAGGTTAATCCAAAAGTATCTAAAAACAATTTCCCTCCTGCTACAATTCCTGATGAAACATATAGAATAAAAAATACAAGTATTACGATTCCAGATACTAAACGCAAAACATTTGATTTATCCTTAAAGCGATTTTCAAGGTAATCTGGAATTGTTAAAGAATCGTTTGCGACCTCAGTATAAACTCTAAAACGTGGAGCTAGTAAAAGATAATTTAAATAGGCGCCTATTGTTAATCCTATTCCAATCCAAAGACTAGATATACCGGTTAAATAGACTGCACCTGGGAGTCCCATAAGCATCCAGCCGCTCATATCACTTGCTCCGGCTGATAAAGCAGTTACCATAGGACCAAGACCTCGGCCTCCAAGCATATAGTCTGAAATATTAGAGGTCTTTTTGTATGAATTGTATCCAATTATGAGTAAGATGAGAATGTAGATTGCAATAGCAGCAATGGACCATAATTTCATATTGAATCCTCCTTTCTGTAAGTATAAAAAATAAAATTCCATATTTGAAAATATTTATGAAATATAATCGGAAATTTTTAAAAATAACAATGATATATTAACATATTATTTAAAAAATAACAATTAAATAAAAAGAATAATAAATATGAGATGATTGCATTAGGACTAAATAGAAATAAATAATAAGATATTAATCTAAATGGTTTACAAACAAATAATAAAATTCAATATAAAAAAAAATAAAAGTTATTTAATGGAAAAAACAGATTAAAGATTATATAAAATGAACTTTTTTTCATTTTACTTAATATAGATTTAATATAAAATGTTGAAATTTAATATAATTAGTGTAATAATGGAATATAATAGTATATATTATGATGTTAATAGCATACTTATCGAAAGGTAAGGACGCAAAGCTATGAGTCTAAGGGAAAGTTTTTTCTATGATCGTCAGGTTGCCAAAGTTATTTTTTATAAAACATGATTATAATATTTTTTGGTGCCTAAATACTTATAGGCACCTTTTTTATCGAAAATTTTCCTTAGTAAAAAGTGAACCATATAAGCAGTGACTGATAAATTGCATAAAGGTTAGGAAAGGAGTGGACTATATTTGGGTTAAAAGTTAACTTGAATTGATAATGATAATTAAGTTAAATGTTTATTATTTTAAATTCAGGAATCAGCTGTTTTGTAGTTTATGTAACTTAGCGACATTTCAATACTTTAAAAATTGCAGTGAACATTAACGGGGAAGGGAGAAGATTACTTTTGCAATTTTGGTAATCAATACATAGAATGGGTAAAATAGAGCAAGTATTAGAAAAAGTAAAAAACATATTAAATGAAGAGGTAAATAAAGAAAGTGTAATAAAAATTTTAGATTTAATAAAATGTCCTTTTCCTTTAGAAATTTTAGATGAAATGAAATTGTATGGAGATTATTTACCTAAGAATAAGGAATTAGGATTCACAAAGGAAAAAAGATATCTACATTTTTTATGGGAAGTTTTAGATAAGTCACCAATGTGCCTTATATCTAACTTTGCTATTCCGTATAGACAGTTGTTAGCAAAAAAGCTATTTAAATCTTGTGGGAAAAACTTCATAGCAGAAGAAAATGTCCGCTTCAATGTACCTGACAACATAGAAATAGGAGATAATGTATTTTTAAATAGGGGAACATTTTTAGATTCAAAAGGTGGAATAGTTATAGGTAATTCAGTTACATTAACTGAAGGAGTGACGGTTTTCACACATTCTCATGAAGAGCATGATCATGTATCAAGAACATATGCACCAGTAATAATTAAGGATTATGCAAAAGTATATTCAAATACAACAATATTACCTGGTGTGACAATTGAAAAACAAGGAATAGTAGCAGCTTGTTCACTAGTTGCTGGAGATGTAAGTAGAAATACAATGGTTGCTGGAGTGCCAGCAAAGCCAGTAAGAGAAAGAAAAAACTTTGAAAAAAAAGAAACAGAATTAAACCATATATGGTTACATAATGGTGAATTTCAACAATAGAAATTTTACATAAGTTTAGGGGGAGATTGATTATGAAGATGTCATTTAAATCAAAATTTATGGTTGTAATTTTGCCATTGGTAATAGTAGGATTACTGTCTTTAACAGGAGTTGCATATATAAATTTTAGACATATATTAGAGACTGAATTGGTTAACTCAATGTCACAAAGAACAACTGAATCAACAAATCATATAAACACATGGTTAACCGGAAGATTAGGAGAAGTTCAAGAAACGGTTCAGAATCCAATACTTAAAACGTTTTTGGAGAAAAATCCTAATGTAGATTTACAAAGTAATGATGGTTCATTAGAATTGATAGATGAAATAAATTCATCAAGATTTAAGTTTATTAATAATGCGTATCCTAATGAATATGCAGCCTTGCATATAGTAAATAATATAGAACCTAGTGAATGGAGCAGTCCAGATGGTTTAAATAAGCTTCAGGCAAGATATTACAACGTTAGTAATGGACAATTTGCTACAGCTAACTGGGCCAAAGGTGCTGCACAAGAAGCAGGAGAAAGATATTCCAAAACAAATGGTGTACCTTATGACGCAATATTTAAACCTACATACTCTCAAGCTTATGATAAAAATGTTGTTATGATGTTTGCGTGGCAGAAAGATAATCAGGGAAAAGCAATAATTGGAGCAGCTGCCAGCGTAACAATTGAAACTGTAGAAGATCAAGTAAAGAATTTAAAATATGGAAATAAAGGATATGGAATGTTAATAGGCAGTGATGGTACATTTATTGTTCATCCAAATGCTGACTGGGCTATGAAGGAAAAAATAGATTCAGTGAATGATCCTGATTTGACTAAACTTAGTGAACTTATTAAAGATGGTAAGCCAGGAGTTTTCAGCTTTGGAAGCGGGTCTGATAAAAAGATTGCCTTTTATGCTAAGGTACCAGTAGCAGATTGGACAGTTGTTAATGTAGTTTATGAAAATGAACTTTTTGCATCAGCTGATCGTCTTATATTAATGATGCTTGGATTAGCTGTGGCAATCATAGTGATATTATCTATAGTAATATTTGCTGTTACAACTCATTTAATTAAGCCTTTAGTAAAGCTTAATGAGTTTGCTCAGGTTGTATCAACTGGGGACTTAAGTGGATCAGTTGAAGTAAAATCAAAAGATGAAATTGGAAATCTTGCAGAAGCCTTTAATAATACTATTGGAGCATTAAGGGGAATAGTGCAGGATATAACTGATGAGTCAGCCAAAGTTAATGAAGTTTCTGCAAATCTTGCTAATTCATGTGATGACAGCACTAAAGTTACAGAGGAAATTGCTAAGGCAATAGAATCAATAGCAGGAAATACTACTGAACAATCAAGGCAGGTAACAATAGCCAGCGAAAAGACGATTGAAATGGAAGAAGTGAGCAGAGCAGTTGTGACTAAGTGTAACAATATGCTTGAAACAGCTGAGGAATCTCATAATATAAGTGCAGTTGCTTTTGAAGCTATAGATAAATCTGTAGCTAGCATGAAAATAATTGTTGATAATAATCAAACTAATCTGGAAGAAAGCAAGATATTGCTTGAAAAATCAAATGAGATTGGGAAAATAGTTGAAGTAATAACTAACATTGCAAGTCAAACTAACTTACTTGCATTAAATGCAGCAATAGAAGCAGCAAGAGCAGGAGAACAAGGAAAAGGATTTGCAGTTGTTGCAGATGAAGTTAGAACTCTTGCTGAACAATCAGCTACTGCAGCAAGTCAGATATCAAAACTAATAAGCGGTGTACAAGGGCAAATTGAAAATATAACTAACAGTATGAATGAAGGTTCAAAAGAAATAACTGTTGGTATGGAAACAGCAGAGAAAGCTGAAGCTCATTTTGATAATATTGAAAAAGCCATAAGTAATATTTTTGATGTAGTAAGAGATGTATATGATTCTACGGAAACAATGATTAAGACAGCTAAAGATACTGTGGCAGAAATGCAGGAAACATCAGTTATATCAGAACAAACAGCATCTGCAACAGAAGAAGTATCAGCATCAGCAGAAGAACAGGCAGTTACTATGGATGAAATTGGAAATTCAGCCAGCCAATTATCAAAACTTGCAGGCAGACTAAGTGAGTTAGTAGCACAATTTAAAGTTAAATAGTTATATAAAATATGAAATCATATTAGAGGACTATTGCAAAATGATATTAATTATTTTGCAATAGTTTTTTTATGCGCATAACTACTATAAATTAGAACAATCTTCGATAAAATATCATACTATACACCATAAATACTATTAGGAGATGCTTTCTTCGTGAAAAGAGAATTGAGAGTATTAATTGGTTTAATGATTTCATGTGTGATGGTTATATCTATGTTTGGATGCAGTAATAGTAAATCTACTAGTGGTGGTATAGTAACTGTACGTTTAAATGAAGTAACTCGTTCTGTCTTCTATGCACCAATGTATATAGCAATGAGTCAGGGATATTTTAAGGAAAATGGAATTGAAATTGATTTGCAGACAGGACAAGGTGCTGATAAGACTATGCAGGCAGTTATGAGTAAATCAGCAGACATTGGTTTCTGTGGACCAGAACAAACAATTTATATTAATAATCAAGGAAGAGAAGATTACCCAATACTTTTTGCTCAGCTTACACAAAAGGATGGGTCATTTTTAGTTGGAAGAACTAAAGAGGATAATTTCAGTTGGCAAAATATAAAAGGAAAGAAAATTATAGGAGGAAGACCAGGTGGTGTGCCAGAGATGGCCTTTGAATATGCCATGAAGCAAAATAATATTAATCCTAAAACTGATGTTGATATGGTTACTAATATAGATTTTGCTGCAACTGCAGGAGCATTTGAGTGCTACATTAAAAAGCGCCTTTTTAGGCGCATGAAAGTATGGTAGAGATTAACATTCTATTTCTTTGAATGGGACTTATTGGTGCAAAACGGAGTAATGATAATTTCGTTAGTATCTGAATTGTAAGAAATATGGTTAATAAGAGAATTTATAAGAAACCTTCTTGTAAAATGATCAGCATTTTCCCATAAATTTTTAAAGTTAAGAATCATAGAAGCATAAGCATCAATTTCTTTGATAGCTGCTTTAAAATCATTAATGTTTTCTAATTCGGACTTCTTAAGTTTTAATTCATTTATATCTTTGTTTAATTCTTCAATTCTGGAAGAGAGTAATTCATATATATTAGGATTTAAAGAAAGCTTGTCTACTAAATTTTTTATTTTTAGCTTCTTTTGAGAGATTTGTTTCTCATAGGATTTAATATTATTTTTATCTATAGATTCAGCTTCTAAGGATTTTTTATATTCTTCAATGGCTTTAATTAATGAGCCTTTATTTTCAGAAGCTTTAAAAAGCTCTTTTAGAACAGATTCTTCTAACTTATCAATTCTTATATTTTTGGAATCACAGATGGTAGCGGTTGGATTAATTTTATTTATACATACATAATACCTAAGTATATTACCAGTTTTTTTAGAAATATGGCCTTGTTTTTGTATCATTTTTCCACCACATTTCGCACAATGTAACACAGAGTTAAATACACAATATGCACTGCCATTAACTAATCTAGGAGCAAGATCCTTATTTTTATCTAATTGTCTTTGAACTTTAATCCATAAAGTGTCTTCAATTATACCTTCATGTTTTGAGATAGAAAGAATCCATTCACTAATATCCTTATATTTATCTTTAGAGTCTTTTTTATTATAGATTAAAATCCCATTACCATTTGGTTTACCAAATACAATTGTACCTTTATTTGAAAGATAATTTATTACGAGTTCAGAGGATTTAACGTAAACTGGATTTCTAAGTAGGAGTTGTAATGCTTTTATATCCCAGTTAGAATTTCTTTTTGTTTTAATATTGTTTTCTAGAAGATATTTTTGAAGCTTTCCAAGGCTTCCAAGAAATAAATATTGCTCAAAGAAGAATTTTACTAGAGAGAGATCTTTATCAATAGGTGATAATTTCATCATCTTTTTTTGCTTAGAGTTATTATCTAAATAATATTCAGGCTCAGAAGAAAAACCAAAAGGCGGAGTACCACCAAGCCAGCGGCCAGTTTTTGCAAGTTCATACATGTTATCTTTAATACGTTCAGCTATGGTTTCGCGCTCCAATTGAGCAAATACGCTGCTAATAAACATCATGGCAGTACCCATAGGACTAGAAGTATCGAACTGCTCTCGTATTGAAATAAAATCTATGTCGAGTTTTTTTAACTCATCAATAAGAGTAGAGAAATCAGAAACATTTCTACTAATTCTATCAAGTCTATAACAAATAATTGCATCAAACTTTTTTAATTTAGCATCTTTCATCATAGATTTAAATTCAGGTCTGTTTATGTTACCACCTGAAAAACCTTCATCTTCATATATGTAAATATCATCATAACCGTTATTTTTAGCATAAAATTTGCATAATTCTATTTGATTTTCTACGCTTTCACCTTTACCAGTAAATTTTGATTTTCTTGAGTAAATGGCTGCTTTCATAGTTATACCTCCAAAATATTTATGTTAGTGCTTGTGGCTTTATACATAGGTTAGATTGATTAAGTACAGCTAAATATATTTATTAAAAATTAGTGAAAAAAATACTATACTTCACAGCAATTATATGCATTATGAAAATATTTACTACCTGGCAAATGGAAAAAGATCTTTTTACTTTACTTGATAGTCAAGTTGATAAAAGTGCGAAAGATGATTATTAGATAATAAAAAAATACCTGTAAATGATATTTGCATTTATAATAATAAAGCTTTCAAGGTAACGCATTGAGATGATAAAACATACAATGGAATGATTTAGATTATACTTGGAGGAATAGAGATGAAAGACGGCATATTGAAGGTAACTATAATAGGATTAAGATCGGGTGACAAAAAAGGTTTTGATGAATTAGTGGCAGAATTGCAAGTTGCTGCTGTTATGAAAATGTGTCCTCCAGAATTAAGGCTGCAAGTGTTAAATAACGCTTTAAAAATATTAAAAACAAATTAATTCGTAGAAATGAAAAACATATGTGGTTTCTGATTCAATATGAAAAGTTTCATGTATTAAGAAAAGACTATATCTCCTTTACCAACTATTAAAATATTATAATTAGATTTAAGAGGAATTAAAGTATGCTTTAATGATTGAGGCTCCAAACGAACAGATTCTTGCATTCGTTCCTGATCGTCAAAAATAATTAAGTAGGCATTATAATTAGTAGAAGTATTTCGAACTGCATAATTAGTATTTTCCATTAGGTCTAAATCTTTTAATGTATAAAATCCTTGAGAAAAAGGCTTAGTATCAGCCATAGTATTTACTATGCTCATAGTGAATGATAAAAATAAAAAAATAAAGAATACAGTAATATATTTTTTCATTACATGACCACCTTTCATAATTCTTAGTTAGTAAAATACAAATAAGTATATTTTTTATTATGTGAAGATAGAAAAAATATATTCAAAATAAAAAAAGAAACTAGAGGGTAAACTAGTTTCTTTTATATATAGGGATTTAGGGTATATAAAGTATTGAAATTTATAAGGGGTAAATATTCAATACCTACTTTATGACAATTCCATTGTACGATATTTTATGATTTATTTCAACAATAACCATAAAAAAAATAATATGGGATACAGAACAAAAATTGGATTGGTAAAAAATACGATTTAAATTACGCATATTCTTAAAAAAAAAATTAAGAGGGGATCCTTAAAATCGCTTTTTCATGTAGTGAGCATTTAAGGGAGGTACTGGAGATTATGTGGCACTTTTTGAACCAACAGCATCTGCTCTTGTAAAGGATGGTACAGGAACTATACTTGCGTCAGTTGGTGAACAATCAGGACTTATGCCTTATACTTGTTTCTTTTCTACAAAATCTTATATGGATAAAAATCCTAAGGTAATTGAAGGTTTTACAAAGGCAATTTACGAAGGGCAACAATGGTTCTTTAGTCATAGTACAGAAGAAGCAGCAGACAGCATAATTAAATATTTTCCAGGAACAGATAAAGATACGATTATGACTGTTATAGACAACTATAAAAACATCGATGCAATAGCTCATACACCAGAGATTAAAGAAGAAAATTTAAATAGACTTATGGATATAATCTCAGATTATGATAAGAGCTTGCTTCCACAAAGACCAGAGTTTTCTAAGATAGTTGATAATTCTTATGCTGAAAAAGCAGTTAAGTAAATGTCACATAAAGATGAGAAGGTGGTGATTTTATTTGAGCTTGTTAAAAATATCAAATATATCTATGAATTATCATTCTGTTAAAGGAGAAACACCGGCTTTAAAAAATATAAACTTTGAAGTTGATAGTGGAGAATTCATTTCAATATTGGGACCATCTGGTTGTGGAAAATCTACCTTATTAAATATAATGAGTGGATTATTAGAACCATCTCAAGGTCAGGTTCTATACAAAGGTGAGGAGATAAAGAAAAACTTAGATAAAATAGGTTATATGTTTCAAAAAGATCATCTTTTTGAATGGAATACGGTTTGGGAAAATGTAATTCTTGGATTAAAAATAAAGAAAAAATTAACTGATGAAGCAAAATCCAGAGTTAATGAATTGTTAGATGCTTATGGTTTATTAAGATTTAAAAATCATTATCCAAGCGAATTATCAGGGGGAATGAGGCAAAGAGTCGCACTTATAAGGACGTTGGCGTTAAATCCAGAAATACTATTTTTAGATGAACCATTTTCTGCCTTAGATTATCAGTCTAGACTAATAGTTTGCGATGATGTTTATAAGATAATAAAGACTGAAAAGAAGACGGCGGTAATGGTAACTCATGACATAGCAGAAGCTACTTCCATGTCGGAAAAGGTAATAGTATTATCTAAAAGACCATCTAATGTAAAGGTAGAGGTGCCTATTTATTTTAATCAAGATGATTTAACTCCATTCCAAAAGAGAAAAGATGTAAAATTTAGCGATTACTTTAACATGCTATGGAAGGAGCTTGATCAAGGAAATGTTTAAGAAAAAAGTAGCACAAGAAGGAAAATTAACGAAGGAACATGAGCTATTTCTAAAAAAAGTTGAGAAAGATAGAAGATGGATAGCTATAAGCAGGGTCCTAATACTTGTTATTTTTATTGCCTTATGGCAGATAGCTGCTACTTTTAAGTGGATTGATCCATTTTTGACTTCCAGTCCGGTTAGAGTAGTTGAATCCTTCATATCTTTATATGAAGATGGCAGTTTATTTAAGCATATAGGTGTTACCTGTTATGAGACTATTTTAGGGTTCTCCTTGGGTGAAATATTCGGGGTATTAATAGCTGTGATTTTGTGGTGGTGTCCTCGAGCATCAAAGATATTAGATCCATATTTAGTAGTGTTAAATGCACTTCCTAAGGTTGCTTTGGCTCCAATTATAATATTTTGGATTGGAAATGGTATGCCGGCTATAATTGTTATTGCGCTTTTAATATCAATTATAACAACAATAATAAGTGTACTAACAGGTTTCAATGAGATAGATAAAGAAAAAATTATGCTAATGAATACATTTAGAGCTACTAAGTTGCAAATATTAAGATATCTAATATTTCCATATTCAATTCCTATTTTCATTTCGGCATTAAAAATAAATGTAGGGTTATCCTGGGTTGGCGTAATAATGGGAGAGTTTCTTGTAGCTAGAAATGGGCTTGGATTTTTAATAGTATATGGAGGGCAGGTTGCCCAATTAGATATGGTAATGATGAGTATAGTAATTCTTTCTATTATCGCTTTCATAATGTATGAAATTGTTGCAATAATGGAAAAGAAGTTGGTTAGAAATAGAAATTAGATTATTGTTTTCACTTGTGTCATGGGCTTTCTCTTAAGAAAAACATTCTTAGGAGAAAGCTTATAATATATTCAAAGCTTATAAAAAATCGCATATTTGATAATTATTTTAATTAAACGGTAGGAATAGCTTTATTTTTTTCATATAGTTGGGTAATATATGTATAGAAATATGAAAAATCTTATAATATAACTATATTTTTCAGGTATATATAACAACTTTATGACAAAATGGAGGAGAATATGAAAAAATTAAAAGAATATGGAATCATAACAATAGGAGTAATATTAGTAGTAATAGCACTTGAATTTTTTTTCTTTCCTAACAGAATAGCTTCAGGAGGAGTTTCAGGATTGGCGCTTGTAATTAATAATATTTTAGGAATTGAAACAGGAACTATTATGGTAGTGAGTAATGTAATATTATTTATATTGGCGTTTGCTCTTATTGGGGGAAGCTTTGGAATTAAGAGCATGTATGCAGCTTTTGGATTATCATTTATATTAGCGATTATGGATAAGATTTATACTCCAGTAGCTTTTACGGATAATTTAATGCTTGCATCAATATTTGGAAGTGTACTTTTGGCATTTGGGACAGCAATTATGCTTACTCAAGATGCAACAACCGGTGGAACAAGTATCATAGCAAAAATTTTAAATAAATATTTAAATATTGATTTTGGGAAAAGTCTTTTAATTTCTGATTCTGTAGTGGTACTCCTTGCAATGTATACTTTTGGTAGGGAATTAGCGTTGTTTGGATTAGTCAGCATATATTTAACAGGGACTTTAATTGATAAGTTCATAGATGGATTCAATGTGTCAAAGCAGATTATGGTGTTTACTGAAAATGAAAGACTTATTTCAGATTACATAATTAATGAGATAGATAAGGGATGTACAGTGTTTTATGGCAAGGGTGGATATACTGGGAAAAGTAATTGTGTGGTTTTAACTATATTAAAAAGAAGCCAATTTATAAAATTAAAGCAATTTATTAAAAATAATGATCCAGAAGCATTTATTACAGTAAATGAAACAAGTGAGGTTTTAGGAAAAGGCTTTAAAAGTTTAGAAAATTAGGCATACTTAATAAAAAAATACATTTATATAGCTTATTATTAGGAATGGCACTATAGCATAGGTTTACTAATATTTACTTGTTGATTATAAGATTAGCGGCAAATTATAATTAAGCATATAAGCTAAATTATTTATAAAACTATTGAAAATGTAAATAATAAGATATGTGGGAGACAAGCAAATATGGCAGAAGAGGAATTACTTATAACTTATGGAGTAGGATATGCTTTTGAAAAAAGCAAATTATTAATTGTTTCAGAAATTGAAGAAAAAGTTATATTAAAAAGAGAGCTGGATATTCTTAAAGAAATTAATGTGATTAATAAGTTTCAAGAAAGTCTACATGAAAAATGCGATTCTAAATTTCCTAAAAATTATATTGTAAATGTTGAAGAAGCTTTAGAAGAAAAATTATCAAAGACTATACCAATAATTACTTCAATAAAAACTAAAAATGCTAAAAAACAAGACTATCTTATGGATGAATATATTAAAAGAGATCTAAGTCAGATTCGTTTAAGAAGAGAAGGATATATACAGAAAGATTCAAATTTAATAAAAGAATACTTAGATACCTGCAGTATGAATTTTGGAAAAAGTATAGAGGAAAAAAAAGAAAATATTCTAAAATATAATAAGATAATCTTGAAATTTATTTTAACCTCTAGTGTTGGAAATGATTTTAGTGATTTTTTAAAAAAACAAGGACAAGCTGTGAAAGAAAAAATAGATCAGTCAATAGGAAAAAAGTTAGAGGATGTACTTGAAAGTGAGCATTTAATAAAAAAGAAATATAAAGATTTGGATTTCTTAAATTTGTTGTTGTTTCTTGAAGAATGGCAAAAGAAATATTTTACTTGGGATGGAAAATATACAAGTTTGATGTCATCTATAAGTAAGGATGGAAAGAAATATAGCAATTCAAATTATGAAATAAAGGAATCTGTGATTTCGTTTATTAAAAAGAATAAGTATTTATATTTCACATTTGGCAGGTATAATAAAGAAAATATATTTATAACCTTGAATCATGAAAAGTACTGTAAAAAAAATCAAGAAAAAGGACTTAATTCAAGTGAAGGTAATGAGCAAAGATATATGTCTTTAGAGAAAAAAGAAGGAAATCTATATGAAATTACTTCAAATGATTTTCAAGAAATTGATTTAGATTATAATAAGGAATTAGGATACTTACTTTCTTATGATGACGATGAGAATGTACATATTTCGCTTGTTATATATGATAAAAAAAATGAAGAAGTAACTTATGTAAATAAGTATGATTCTTTTAAAAATGAGATGATTAAAGCATTAGAGGAACATTTTATATTATAGGACTTATCTACCTATAAAAAGGACTGCTTCAAAATAATTATTAGTATAGAATAATTATCTTGAAACAGCCTTTTTCAATGTTTAGAAGAAACTATTTCTCAGATTGATTTTGAAGATTTCTACGCTTTTTAGTTTTCTTTTTCATAACAGAAAATCCAAAAGAGCCAGTAGGCCTCTTTGCAAGAGGATAATATTCTCCATGGCAATAAGACATCATATTTGCATCTTCAAAATGAATTTTGCCTTTATCATCAAATAGATCTTTATTAACATGAGATCCAATTACTTCAGCTATAAACATATCATGAGTTCCAAGCGGAATTATGTTTTTTACTTTACATTCAATATTTATATGACATTCATTTATGTAAGGGACTGAAATGTTACTGCTTTCAATTAAGGTAAATCCCATCTCAGTGATTTTATCATTTTTTTTGCCAGATCTAACTCCACAGTAATCTACTTTTTTTACTAAATCTGAACCAGGTAAATTTACTACAAATTCCATAGTCTCTTTTATATATTCATAGGACAATCTTTCAGGTCTTACAGAAATATAAAGCATAGGAGGCTTTGTATTTATAGTACCAGTCCATCCAACAGTAAAAACGTTAATTTTTCCAGCTTTATTTTTGGAAGTTACCAAAACTACGGGTACTGGGTTTAAAATTACACTTCCTTTAAGATCAATTTTATCCATTTTCAATTTAACTCCTTTAAAGAAAAGCATCTCCAAATAATTAGAACGTATACCGCCTATTTATTTAAAGATGCTTTATATAGATTGCATTAAAACAAATTAAAATATTAATTTGTTAAGTTATTAATATCTTCGTCTTTTATTTGAACGGCCATAATAACTTTTCTTTTTACGTCTAGAGTTAGCAGCCATATTTTTAATAAGAACCACTAAAGTAATTATTATAGCTATTACTACGATAGTTGCAATATATGTAAGTAAATTATCTTTAATTAGGCTTCCAAGAGAAACATCTACTGTACCTGCAACTTCTTCAGAATGATTTCTTGTAGTATAAGTTAATTTAGCATTTTTATTAAAAAGTAAACTCCATGCACTAGAATCTGTTCCATCATAAGTAATTTGAGATTCAGCATCATTAATGTCATTTTTGTAGTAATTTACATCTTGAGTTAGTTTAAGTGGTACTGAAATAGTTTTAGTAGGTCCAAATACAATAAAGGGCTTATATTTTACTTCAGCAGTTCCTACATTTTCACCACTTGTTTTGTAAACTTGTTTTGTAGCAGCGTAACTATAATTCATGATAGCATCCATATCATTAAATTTAGTCATATCAGCATTATCAAGCTGTCTGCTTTTAAGAACAACACCAATTATTTGGCGTCCATCTCTCTCATATACAGTAACTAAGCATCCACCTGCTTCATTAGTAGTTCCAGTTTTACCTGCAAGATTACCGTTTTTGCCAAGAGTTACATTTCTATTTTCTAGAATCAATCTAGAATTTTTAATTGTTACAGGAGCTGTTGGAAGTTCCATAGTTGATCTTTCCCAGTCATTTGCAAAAGCTGCCTTCATGATTAAAGAAAGATCATATGCTGTAGTATAATGGTTTGGATCATGCAAGCCATTAGGAGTAACAAAGTTACTGTGAGTAGCTCCAAGTTCCTTTGCTCTTTTATTCATTAAATCAGCAAAGGCTTTGGCATCACCAGATATATTGTCAGCAATTACATATGCAGTATCGTTACCAGAGAATAAAAGTAGTCCTTTCATTATGTCATCAGCACCTACTTTATCACCAGGCTGCATAGTGTTGTGCATATAATTTAGGTTTATCGAATATTCAGGCTGCTCTTTTGCAGATTTAGTATATTCAAGTTCGTCAGTTGGTTTCTTATTTTCAGATAACAAAAGACCAGTTAATAGCTTAGTTGTACTTGCAGGATATCTTTTGCTATCGGCATCCTTACAATAAATAACTTCCCCTGTTTCTAAATCCATTGTTAATGCTGCTTCAGCTTTAATATCTGGTAAGTTTTGTGCTGAAGTCTCAGTTTTAGGTGTTGTATTTGAATTTGCTGCGTAACTTGCTATAGCCAATGGACTAAATAATGAAAGAGAAAGGGTTAATGCAAGTGCTTTTAAAATTGATTTTTTTTTCAAGTCAAATCTCTCCAATTCTATTTAAACGTATGAGGCATATTAAAAAATAGACATGCCATAAGTATATTGAAACATTTCTAGTATATCATTTATGTAAATCTATAACAATAAATGATATGTAAAATTTTAATGCAATATATTACATTTTGCTGTTATTTTAAGCGCTCTATTATAGAATTTTTAGCTTTTAGTTCAAATTCGTCATCTAAAGTATCTAGCTGAACATCGTTGCCGTATTTATTTTTTAACGCTATGCTTAAGAGCCTATCAGCGAATTCGGGATTCTTAGAAAGAAAAGAACCATGAAAATATGAGCCAAAGGTATTTTTGTAAATACAGCCTTCAAAACCATCTTCTCCATTATTACCATACCCATGAATACACTTTCCAAGTGGGGTATGATTATTTATATAAGTTCTTCCAGAATGATTTTCAAAACCTACATAAGTTTCATTAAATTCCTCATTGAATATTTCTGTATTTCCGATAAATCTTGTGTCTCCACCTTCACTATAAACATCCAAAATTCCAATACCATCTATCTTTTCGCCGTTTGGAGCAGTATAATATTTACCTAACAGTTGGTATCCTCCACAGATAGCAAGCATAACTTTTCCATTTTCAATGAAACTAGTCAAAGCTTCTTTTTTTATTTCGTTTAAATCCTTTGAAACTATAGACTGTTCATAATCCTGACCGCCGCCAAAGAAGATGATGTCCACATTTTCTTCATCGATATTTTCACCTAAAGAAGAATTAATTATATTTACATCAATTCCTCTAAGAGCTGCTCTATGCTTTAGAATAAGTACATTGCCTAAATCACCATATACATTTAATAAATCTGGGTATAAATGACAAATAGTTAATTCCATAATTTCTTATCTCCTTACCATAATTTATTGATGTAACCTTTTGAATGAAGATATTTTCTATAATTTATCATTGCAGTATAAGTTGCAAGGATGTATATTTTCTTTGTGGTTGAATCTTTAATTTTATTTGTTAATTCTTCATAATCTTCTTTTAAAACAAATTTATCAACGCTCAGCCCTGCAACCTTTAATCTTACAGCCATATCATACATTCTAAGCCCTGATACAAAAATATCTTTAATATTTAGAGCAGATATCTTTTCAAAATCTACATCCCATATCCAGGAAACATCACGACCGTCAGCATAATTATCATTTAACATGAATACCGCTGAAAATTCATCCTTGTTTAAAGCAAGAATATCTAAAGCTTGGTTATATCCAGCAGGATTTTTAACTAAGATAATCTGTACATCCTTATTTCCTAATGTTATCTGCTCCTGTCTGCCGAAGCTTGAACTTTGGTTTTGAAGTGATGTTTTGATAACTGAATCAGATACACCAAGTTCTTTGGTAATTGCAAAAGCACACAAAGCATTATATATATTATAAGCCCCTGATTGACTTATAAAGACTTCACAATCATTAATCAAAACGGAAGAATTCTCAGGAGTTAAATCAAAGATTTTATTTACAGCATATTGAAGCTCTGCACGTTTATACCCACACTCCGGACAATAAAAGTCGCCTAAATGATTATAAGTAACTAAATTATAGGAATAAGGAGCTTTACAAAATTTACAGAACTTTGCATCAGCATTTAAATCTAAAGAAGTATTTTCCTTAACAGGAGTATTGAAACCATAATATACTATTGGATTTTTAATCTCTAATCTGCCAAGCAAAGATTCATCTCCATTTAAAACAAGTTTTGATGTTGGTACTTTTTCTATTCCCTCCATTATTTTAACCAAGGTAGTATAAACTTCGCCATATCTATCTAATTGATCTCTAAATAAGTTGGTTACAGTTATTATTTCAGGAGCTAGATGTTCTGTAATAAACTTAACATTGGCTTCATCTACTTCTATTACTGCGTACGGATTTTCTTTCTTTCTAAAAAAAGAGTAATTTGAAACAAAACAAGCCACGATTCCAGGATACATATTAGCACCAGTATTATTAGTAATAACATTGAATTTGTTTTCTTTTAAGATATTATAAATCATACTGGTCGTGGTTGTCTTTCCGTTAGTTCCAGTTACTAAGATAACTCTATATCCTTTACTGACCTTTTTTAATATTGACTTATCAATTTTTAATGCTATTCTACCAGGAAAATTACTTCCGCCTTTTACAACATGTTTCGCAAGAAATGCAGTAATTTTCGATAATAATATGCTTAAAATGGATTTAATATTAATTTTACTCACCGTCCAATTCTAGTTTTATAATAAGAATGATTAACACAATAAAGTAATGTTAATCATTTAGGCACATGAACTTTTTATTTTTTTGATTGTGCCTTAAATAACACTAAACAATAAAATAATCAAAATAAGTATAGCACAAAAACTAATAACTACGAAAATATTTTTGGTAAGAAAATATACTTAAATTAATTAGCGATAAAATAGAGAATTATATCTTAATAATTAAAAAAAATGTGAATTGAATTTTTGATGATAAATAATCTTAAGAAAAAGTGAAGAATTCGTACTTTGTTGGGCATATATAATTGTTTTATTAAGGAATATACAATATAATTAAGTGAGACAAAGAATTTTACGAGGTGTTATTATGATCAAGGTAACAGTTAACATAAATGGTATCAATTACAACCTAAAAGGGGAAAAAGATGAAAAATATTTGCTAGGGGTGGCAAATTTTGTAGATACAAGAATTAAAGAAATAATATCAAATAGAGCAGGCTTAAGTTCGACTGCAGCTGCAGTTTTGACTGCAGTAAATATAGCAGATGAACTTTATGAATGTGATTTGCAATTGGACAAGTATATAAAAGATAAAGAAGATATTATAGCAGAAAATGACGATCTAAAGAAAAAGTTGAGTGAGCTAAGCTTGAAATTAGAAAGTTCTGTTAAAGATACTGCAAGTATTAAAGCTGATTTTGAGGAGAAGGAAAAGGCGCTGCAGATAAAATATAAAGATGCAGATTCAGCTTTCAATTCATTGAATAATACCATAAACGATCTTAAAGCTCAAAATCAAAAGTTAATTGCAGAATATAAATCAATAGCAGATGAACTTAATAAAAAGAAAAACATTAATGAGGCATTAAGTAAAGAAGTAAGTGAAATTAAAGAAAAAAATAAAAGCCTTTATAAAAAAATTGATGAAGTTAAAAGTAATGAACAAAAATTGAATAGGGAATTACAGGTATCTGCTGAAAGAGCAAAAACTTTAATAAGTGAAATGGGAGAAATCAATAAGGAAAAAGAGATAATAAATAATGAATTAAGCGAAATTAATACTAAGAATTTAGAATTGCATAAAAAATATGAATTATGTAAGGAAAATGAACAAAAACTAAATGAAGAGTGCATTAGCTACAATAAACAGATTGAAGAGTATAAAATAAAATTAGAAGAACAAGTAAGTTTTAGGAATGAAATCACTTTAAAGTTTGAGGAAGAGAAAGAGGAGCTCAATAGGCAGTTAACTGATTTAAATGAAGCATCAAACAATAAAATTGCAGAATGCGATGAACAATTAAATAAGTTGACTAGAGAGAATGAAACTTTGTCAAATCAAATTAATACAATGAATGAGGAAAAAGTTGATTTAGAAACTGAAATTTCTAAATTAAAAGGTGATCAAGAAATATTAAATAATGAGATTAATAATTTAAGAGATGCTAATGATGCGTTATCACAAGAAATAGAAAAAGGCGATAGAACAAAGGAAGTTTTACAGGAAGAATTAGAACTTACAAGAAGTAGTAATGAAAAATTAAAATTCCAAGTTAATGAAGCTAAGGTAGAATATGAAAAGAAAATTAATTCTAAGGTTGAAGAAATAGAAGAATTGAGCAAAGAATTGGAAAATATGGACCGTGAATTAAGAAGAGTCAAAGAAGAACTTGGCAGTAAAGAAAGGGCAGTGGAAAGATTAGAAAAAGAACTAGAAGATAAAGAAAGTATCTTTCTAAAACTAAAAAAAGAAATAGAGGCTAAAGAAAATGACTTGGATTCAAGTCAAGGATCTATAGAGGATTTAAAAGAAGAAATTTCAGAATTAGTAAAAGAAAGAGATGAACTAACTAATATAAACAACACACTTAATCAAGAAGCTAAAAATTTTCAACATAGGGTTTTTGAATTGCAGGCTAAAGTTATAGATGCAGAAATAGAAGTAGCAAAAGTTAAAAAAGAGCAGGTAGGACCTATTGTTAAAAAGAGAAGGTAAGGCATTACGAAAGAAATAGGTGGCGGATTTACTTGTTATTTTTTGATTATGCCTAAGTAAAAGGAGAGACATGAATAAAATTGAGTTATTATCTCCAGCGGGAAGCATGGAGAGTTTAATTGCAGCAATAAACAATGGAGCGGATGCAATATATCTTGGAGGCAGTAAGTTTTCAGCAAGAGCTTACGCCTCAAATTTTGATAATGAAACTATGATGAAGGCATTAGATTATGCTCATAGTTATAATGTAAAGGTGTATGTTACAATCAATACACTTTTAAAACAAAATGAACTAAAAGAAGCGCTAAAATATGTAGGATATCTCTATGAAATTGGAGTAGATGCATTAATAATTCAAGATGTAGGCTTAATAAGTCTGATTAAGGATGTGTACCCAGATTTTGAATTACATGCATCAACTCAAATGACAATTCATAATGCAGAAGGAGCTTTATATTTTAAAGAAAAGGGCTTAGAAAGAATAGTTTTATCAAGAGAGCTTTCATTAGAGGAAATAAAGTATATTTCAAAAGACTTGGGAATAGAAACTGAAATATTTGTACATGGAGCTTTATGCGTATGTTATTCAGGACAATGTTTGATGAGTTCTATGATTGGTGGGAGAAGCGGAAATAGAGGAAGATGTGCACAGCCTTGCAGGATGCAATATACTTTAAAAGGCGAAACTTTAGGTGAGAGAAAAGGATATCTTTTAAGTCCTAAGGATACATGCTTAATTGAAGATATAGATGCAATAATAAAGAGTGGAACAGCATCATTAAAGGTTGAAGGAAGAATGAAAAAACCCGAGTATGTTGCAGGTGTTACACGAAATTATAGAAAATCAATTGATAAAGTATCAAAAAATACAAAGTTTGATCTTCAAAAAGGAAGAAGAGAACTGGCAAAATTATTTAATAGGGAAGGCTTTGCTAAAGCATATTTATATAAAAATACAGGAAAAGATATGATGAGTTATAATTATCCTAAAAATACAGGAGTATTTATAGGGCAAATTATGAATGATGGAGAAATCATATTAGAAGAAGATGTGTTTTTAGGAGATGGAATAAGATTTGCAGCTGATGATGGATTTACTTTAAGTAAAATCTTAAAGAATAATAACGAAGTTAAAGAAGCACACAGGGGAGAGAAGGTTAAATTATTTCCAACTGGGGGCTATAAAAAAGGCTACAAGCTTTATAAGATGTCAGATAAAAAGTTATATGATGAATTAAAAGAAGATTTAAAGCAGTATAAGAGAAAAATAAATTTAGTAGGGGAAGTTGAGTTTAAGGTTAATTCACCACTTTGCATTAAAACTAAGTTGAATGGAAAAGAACATAAGGTTTATGGTGAACTAGTTGAAGCTGCTCAAAATAAGCCATTAACAAGAGATAGAGTTGAAGAAGCCTTAAGTAAGTCAGGAGAAATTCCTTACAAATTTGATGAAATAATTTTTGATGAGTTCGACGAAGGATTTATAAGGATAGCAGCTATAAATAATTTAAGAAGAGAGCTATTTGAAAAGATATTAAAGGAAGAGGTAAGCTCATATAGAAGAAAAAGAGTTCTAGAGACTCCAAAAGCAAAAAATAAAAAATGTGATGAAGATTTAGGATATATTTACAGCTGCATTACAAAGGGTCAATTGAAGGCATTGGTAGAAAATCCTGAAATTCAGAATATTGCATTGAATATATTTTTCAGTAAGTTGAAAGATTCTTTGAATAAAGGAGATTTGAAGAATTTATATGAACAAGGCTTAAAGGATAAAAATATATATCTAAAGGTGCCTAATATAATTAAAGGTGAATTTAATTATGTGGTCAATGTCATAGAAGAATTAATGCCTTATATAAAAGGAATAATAACATCAAATGCTGGCATAATAAAAATTTATAAAGATAAATTGTTTATAATAGGTGATTATAAACTAAATATCTTTAATAAAGAAGCTGCGGAATTCTATGCAGAAGATGTTGATATTCCATGCTTAAGTTTAGAGTTAAATAGAAAAGAAATAAAGGAAATAACTAAAAGTGTTAATTGTAAAGTCGGAATTAACATTTATGGTAAAACTGAACTAATGATTAGCGAATATTGCCCTATTGGAAGTACTTTTGGCAATAAATCATCAAAGAAGGAATGCAATAAAGTATGTATGAAGGATACCTTTAAATTAAAAGACAGGATGAATGAAAGTTTCAGTGTATTATGTGATAATAGCTGCAGAAGTTATATTTTAAATTCGTTAGCTACAAACCTAATTGATGAAATAGAAGAACTTAAGTCCTTTAATATTAAAAATTTTAGGGTAGATTTTAAGGATGAGACTTACGAAGAAGTTGTCAATGTATTAGAACAAATTTCTAATAAAAAGAAGAATGAAGATAATAAATATACAAAAGGCCACTATAAACGAGGCGTTGAATAACAGTTCACAGTTTATAGTGCACAGTTAACAGTTGAGAATGAAATTTTTTAGAATTTCCTAAATATGTATTAGTCAAATTCTGAAAAAATTTGTTCTGTAACTGTAAACTGTTAACTGAGCTAAGGGGTGTGATTAAATGAATGAAAGATCTCTAAGAATATTAGAGTTTAATAAAATAAAAGAGAAAATAAAAAAGTACGCAAGAACAAATGCGGGAAAAGAGCTTATTAATAAGCTTGAGCCATATAATAATTTATATGAAATAAATAATAAATTAGAGGAAACTAATGAAGCGCTTGAGATTTTAATTACAAAGGGGAATTTACCACTTGAAGGACTTAGCGATACTCATGAGGGTATTGAAAGAGCTAAAAAAGGTGGTACGTTAAGTCCGGAGCAATTGTTAAGAGTTGGTGGAATGCTTAGAGCTTCTAGAACTACGAAGGAATTTTTTAAAAGAGAAGAAGTAGAAAAAGCATACCCAAGGCTTGAAGATTTAGCATTTATATTAGTTCCAATAAAAACATTAGAAGCCGAAATAGAAAGAGCCATAGTTTCAGAAGATGAAATTAGTGATAAAGCTAGTCAAACTCTATATAATATAAGAAGGACTCTTAAGGAAAAAAATTCTTCAGTTAGAGAAAAAATAAGTTCTATAGTGAAGAGTAATTCAAAGTACCTGCAGGATGATTTGTATACCATGAGGGGAGACCGATATGTGCTTCCAGTAAAATCAGAATATAAGAGCCAGGTACCAGGACTTGTACATGATCAAAGCTCAACTGGTGCAACTTTTTTTATTGAGCCTATGAGCTTGGTTAATTTAAATAATGAAATAAGAGAATTAGTTCTTAAGGAGAAGGCTGAAATAGAAAGAATTCTTTCAGAGCTTTCCCAAAAGGTTAAGATGAATGCAGAACAATGCTTAAGCAATTTAAAGGTATTAGTTGAATTTGATTTTATATTTGCAAAAGCAAAATATGCTTCAGCCTTAAATGCAATAAAGCCAATAGTTAATGAAGATGGAACCTTCAGCATTTTGTCAGGAAGGCATCCTTTGATTGAAGGTGATAAGGTTGTGCCTTCTGATATTTATTTAGGAAAAGAATTTCAAACCTTAATGATAACAGGACCAAATACCGGAGGTAAAACCGTTACTATAAAAACTGTTGGATTGCTTCATATTATGGGTCTAAGTGGTCTTTTAATACCAGCTAGAGATAACTCTTCTATTGCCTTATTTAATGAAATTTTTGCTGATATAGGTGATGAACAAAGCATAGAGCAAAGTTTGTCTACATTTTCATCTCATATGACTAATATAGTAAATATTATGAAGCATGTGGATGATAAGTCTTTGGCATTATTTGATGAACTTGGAGCAGGTACAGATCCAGCAGAGGGTGCAGCGCTTGCGGTTTCAATATTGGAAACTCTAAGAAGCAGAGGAGCAAAGCTAATTGCAACTACTCATTATAGTGAACTTAAAGCTTATGCATTAAAGACTGACGGAGTTGAGAATGCTTCAGTTGAATTTGATATAGAAACTTTAAGGCCAACTTATAGATTATTAATTGGAGTTCCAGGAAAATCTAATGCTTTTGAAATATCTAAGAGATTAGGGCTTGTAGAAGGTGTAATAAAAAGAGCAAAAGAATATATGTCAGAAGAAAATCTTCAATTTGAGAATTTAATTAGAGATCTTCAAGAAAAGAGTATAATAGCTAAACAGGAAGCAAGGGAAGCTAGAATGCTTAAGGAACAGGCAGAAGAACTTAAGAAAAAATATGAGGAAAAGCTTGAAAAATTAGATAATACTAGAGAAAAGGCATATATGGATGCTAGACGTGAAGCAAAAGAGATAATATCAAATGCGAAAGATGAAGCAGATGAAATTCTAAAAGCTATGAGAGAACTTGAAAAACTAGGAATATCAAGTGGAGGAAGGCAAAGGCTTGAAGAAGAACGTAAAAAACTTAAAGATAGTTTAGAAGCAAAAGAAAAAGGCATTCACAATATGAAGGAAAATGAAGGTGAAGCTATAACCAAGGTTAACCTTGGAATGGAGGCTTTTCTTCCGTCATTAAATCAACAAGTAATAGTTACATCTCTTCCAGATAATAAAGGTGAAGTTCAAGTTGAAGCTGGAATCATGAAAATTAATGTTAAATTAAGTGATTTAAGAAAAACAAAAGTTACTAAAGAAGAAAAAGTAAGAAAGAAACGAGAAGTGAAGCTTAATTTAAGCAGTGTAGAATCAAGAGTGGATTTAAGAGGTATGGATGCTGAAGAAGCATGCTATAAAGCAGATAAATATTTAGATGATGCTTATAGAGCAAATTTGGGAGAAGTAACAATAGTTCATGGTAAAGGTACAGGAGTACTTAGAAAAGCTATAAATGATATGCTGAAGAGACACCCACATGTAAAATCATATAGACTAGGTGTTTATGGTGAAGGTGGAGATGGTGTTACTATGGTAGAATTAAAAGCCTAAGTATAAGCTTTAGAAGTTTAGTATTTAAGGTGTTATGAATATGGGATAAAATAACAGGTCAAAAATGCTATATATAACTGACTTGTTATTTTTTTTAATATACCGTAATATGTATTTAATAAGGTTATAAAATTTCGTTTAATGAAAAGATATAAAATGAAGTCGTAAATGTTAATCATTTACTAATTGTTGACTGAAATTGAGGTGATGCAATGTACATAATAAGTGCATGTTTATGTGGAGTTAATTGTAAATATAACGGAAAAAATAACTTGAATGAGAGATGCATGAAGTTATTTAGAGAAGGAAAAGCAGTTTTGGTGTGTCCAGAGCAGCTAGGAGGATTATCAACTCCAAGAAATCCAGTTGAACTAAATAATGAGGCAAATGAAGTGATAAATGGAAATGGAAAAGCACTGAGTAATAAAGGTGAAGATGTTACTAAACAATTTATAAATGGGGCAGATGAGACCTTAAGAATAGCCAAGGAACTTGGAGCTACTAAAGCAGTGTTAAAGGAGGGAAGTCCTTCATGCGGCTCTAATTATATATATGATGGCACATTTACAGGAAATAAAATTAAAGGTAAAGGGATAACGACGCAACTTCTGGAGAATGAGGGGATAACTGTATTTTCGGATGAAGATTTAGAGATAAACAATAGCAAATTAGTTTATCTTAATGAATTTGATAGAGAAAAGGCCAAAAAGAGAAGAATTTTTGAAATGGGAGAGGAAGAAGAGGAAGAAGAGTATTTTGATCTGACGGAGAATTTAGCAGATATGTCAGAATTACCTCCAAGCGTTGAAGAGAATGTGAAAAAACTTATGATTTCTTTAGCACGAGACTTGATGGGATTTGAAGAGATAGATGAAATTGCTGAAGCAACAGGCTTAAGTATCGAGGAAGTAGAAGAAATATTAAATAAGGAATAATTTAACATTTATAGCTATATTAAATTAGATACATAGTTACTAAATAATAGTAACATGTATCTAATTTTTTGTGGCGATAGTTATTCATTTGAAACTATATTATGAAACTCCAGTGTATATACAATACCTCCCATGATATCATAGTACTGTCCCAGTTTTACTACATACAGGGTGTTATTCATTTTTATTTTAGAAGGAATTCCGTATTCAAGGATCTCTAAAGAAAGATTATTTCTCTTGCAATAATTTTCAATTTCACCTATAAATCTACCTTCTGATTGAGGTTTTTCAGGCAAATCTTCAATTAGTACTCGTAAATGGTATTTTATACCAGAATTTAATTCGGTTGCGATTCTCTTTAAATATAGATAATTTAGAAACCATACTAAGAGTAAGATGCCTATATTGACCGTAATGATATCACGAATGAACTTAGGAATTAAAGCGGCACAAAACATAATAATTGCAGTAAAAATAAATATCCAATAAATAGCTGCAGCTCCTGAAAAAATATGATATCCATCTTTTATGAGAGTATTTCGATATACAAGCCATCGGATGAATATACCTATTAAGCAATAACCCAAAATTATTGGAATAAGAAAAGTGCCAATTGCTTTCAAATTCTGAATATCTCGTTGGATTAGCAAATTAATAACAGTGCTTAGAAATAGTATTACAGCAAGGAAAAGACCTTTTGATATAATTTCAACTCTATCTTCTTTTATCATTAATTTTTACCTCCAATCTTTGCTCTAAGGAGTCTTAGATATTTTCGGGAAATATATGTCTCCTCGCCATTATAAAATACTGCTTTCATTAACCCGTTTGCCAGGGGACTGTAATGTTCTACTTGTTTAAGATTCATTATGGCTGATTTTGAAATACGAACAAATTCTTCAGGAAGTATTTCTTCAAGTTCATAAAGTCTTTTTTTCACGTCATATATTTTCTTACCAGTGTGCACAAAGGATTTCTCTTGAATGGTTTCAATAAATAAAATATGCTCACAAGAAATAGAGTATTTTTCTTCTCCTAAAAAGCAAGGAAGTATTATAGATTTATAGGTTTCATTTTCAATAATCTCTTGCAATTTTATGATTTCAGGATGGCCTTTATAAATTCGAAGCACTGCACATTCTTCTTCTGGAGAATTTACATATTGTATTTTTACCTTCATGAATTATCATCCTCCTTTTCTATATAATACCTATTTTTTAATAGAATATCTATATTTGATAGGTTAGTGGTTGCAAATATTGGGTAAGTGGCAAATATATAAAAGTGTAATCGATAGTTGATGAAGAGAAAAAAATGTAGATGATTTTGTACGTACGCAAATTCATCTACAAGCCTGAAAGAATATTTTTAATATATATGTTGCAATTAACATCTAGATATCTACTTAGCCTATAGCCATTCTAAATGTAGTTTTATTATTGTAACATATTTATAAAGTTTGATGATAACTTTATAGATTACAATATTATAACTTACATTATGCAAGACAATTTACAGAAGTAGTAAATTTTAAGCTGCTAGGGCTGTTCATTGAATCAATAACAGCATTCCATTTATCACTAAGAAATTTAACTTCATCTATAAATGAAGAATCTGATGATGAATTCAAAAATTTATCGTATACTGATGATAAACTTTTTTTAATAGTATCATCATTTGTTAGATCAATACTATTATAAAGAGTATCGTAGTAGGCCCCAGTTTTATGAAAGATATCTGTTCCATTTTTTATCGAATCTAAGTCTTCTTTTGCTCTTTCATTCCAGCCAGTAGCTATAGTAGTTGGATCTGTTCTGTTCATAATATCTGTATCCATATCTTCCATGAATTTAGTATATTTATCACTTAAGCTCTGTGTATATTGGTCTGCAATTGTGTTAAACTGATCCTGAAATTTATCAGGTACAAGTTTGCTGGATACATATTTTAGCTCCATATTAGTTTGGGCTATAGTCATACCAACAGTATCACCATTGTCTATCCCGTCATAAACAGATTCTGTTGATGTAATTACAGAATTTATTAGTGTGGTTTTTTGATCATCATCAAGTCCCATGCTATTTATACAATTTTTAAAATCATAATAAGCAAGTGGGTTACCTTCCTTATTCGTAACAATAATCGGACCACCTTTTGTTAAATCTGGTGTCTCTATTCCTTTGATTTTAACATCAGATGGAGTTGGGTTTTTATTTAATTCACTAATACTTAATGTATCTGCTAAAGATTTTCTTTCGGGAATTTCTGGATTGAAATTTTTTAGAAAATTAACATCGATAGTTGTACGCTTGTAAATATCTGTATAATAATATGATGGAATATCTATTGCCATATTAATTCTCTCCTTTTTAAGTTATTTATCTTCATAATTGTATATTCGTACATTTTTTGGGAAAGTTTATAATTAATTAGAATAAATTAACTTTTAAGAATTATAATTCATGTAAGATTACAGATTTCCTTTTTGGTAATTTTGTTTAAGAATATGCTTTAAGATAGGAGATTAATAGAGCAGGATAAAATAGTATCCTGCTCCGTTTGGTATTTAGATGAGTTATTCATTTAATAAATCAGAAAATTGCTTTTTTGACCACTTTTCAATCATTTTTAAAGCAGGGACCAATTCTTTTCCTTTTTCAGTTAATAAATATTCAACCTTTGGAGGTACTTCTGCATATACATGTTTAGTTATTATATCATCCATTTCAAGTTGTTTTAATGATTCACTTAACACTTTTTGACTTACACCACAGGTAATTCGCTGCAGCTCTAAAAATCTTTTTGGTCCATCAGATAAGTGGCATAATATTACTGCCTTCCACTTACCTCTTATAATTTCAAAGCCTAAATCCAAGGCACAAATATACGACTTACCATTATGTTCTATCAAAATATCATCACCTACATTACATATATTTTACTGATAATTATATTATAAAAAAGAAAAATTTGAAATAGAGTTGTAGAAGCAATACAGGAAAGCAAGTTTAGGATTTAACTAAAAGTAGTCTGTAATCGTAATTCCTACTTAAAAGTAAGTTATCTAACTTTAAAGTGCCTACTTGTTGCAAGTTTAGGAGTTAAATATACTATACTTAGTGCTATATATTAAAAGCATGCGATATATAATTAAACTATAAGATATAAGGATAGGTGATATAAATGAAGGTAGTTGCATTTAATGGAAGTCCTAAAAAAGAAGGAAATACATTTCATGGAATACAAATAGTTGCAGAGGAATTAAAAAAGGAAGGTATAGAAGTTGAAGTTATCCATGTGGGTAATAAAGTTATAAGAGGATGTCTTGCTTGTAATGGCTGTGTGAGAAATCAAAATGAAAGATGTGTCATTGATGATGAAGTAAATGAATGGATTCAGAAAATGAAGGAAGCAGACGGAATAATACTAGGTTCTCCAGTTCACTATTCAGCAATAGGAGGAACAATGAAGTCATTTTTAGACAGAGCCTTTTACGTTACAAGTGTAAATAAGGGTATGTTAAGACATAAAGTTGGTGCTGCAGTAGTTGCTGTAAGACGTGCTGGTGGCGTGCCAACCTTTGAGCAATTGAATAATTATATTAATTATTCAGAAATGCTTATGCCAACTTCAAATTACTGGAATGTAATAAATGGAGCAGCACCAGGAGAAGTAAAAGATGACACAGAAGGAAATCAAATCATGAGAGTGCTTGGAAAAAATATGGCCTGGCTTATGAAACTTGTTGAGTTTGGTAAAGGAAAAGTTAAAGAACCTGAAATGGAAGAAAAAGTGTTCATGAATTTTATCCGTTAAGTATATGAACAATCATTAAACATAAATAAGAAGGCATTGTATCTTAATATTGAAGATATAATGTCTTTTTTTATTCTAGGATATTTTTTATAAGTTAAGGCAACAAACAAAGCAGTGACAAATTACAAGTAATAAATTAAGTTCTTGATTTGTTTATCTATATACCTAAGTAGGCTATAATATTGTTATAAGTTAAGGCACAATTAAATTTAATGTGCTTAAGAAAACAGCTTACTGGGAGGATGTTTAATTTTGAGAATATTACATACAGGAGACTGGCACTTAGGAAAAAATTTAGAAGGACAAAGCCGCATGGATGAGCAGGAAGAATTTCTAAAAGATTTCGTAAGTATTGTTGAAGAAAATAATATAGATCTAGTTATGATAGCTGGTGATGTTTATGATAATCCTAATCCACCAGCTAGGGCAGAAAAAATGTTTTATGACACTTTGAAGAGAATATCAAAAAATGGGGAAAGACTTACTTTAGTTATATCAGGAAATCATGACAATCCGGATAGATTAGTTGCAGCAGGTCCCCTTGCAAGGGAACATGGAATCATTATGGTAGGAACTCCAAAAACTATAGTCCCTTGTGGAGAGTACGGAAATCATGAGGTCTTAAATGCTGGAGAAGGTTTTGTTGAAATTGAAATAAATAATGAAAAGGCAGTTATTCTAACAATGCCTTATCCAAGTGAAAAAAGATTAAATGAAGTTATCTACAATGGAATGGATGACGAAGAAGAGAAAGCTAAATCCTATAGTGAGAAAATATTTTCTTTATTTGATTCTCTAAGAATCCATTATAGAGAGGATACCATTAACTTAGTAATATCTCATCTATTTGCTATGGGAAGTGAAGAAGGCGGATCAGAACGAAGTATTCAATTAGGGGGAGCCTATATTGTTGATGGCAGCTGTTTCCCAAAAGAAGCTCAATATATTGCACTCGGACATGTTCATAAGCCTCAAATAGTTCCGGGAACTGAAAAGAAAGCAAGATATTGCGGGTCTCCTATTCATTATAATAAGAAAGAAGTAAGCTTTGACAAAAAATGCTTTATAGTAGATGTTAAGGCAAAAGAAGAATGCAAAATTGAAGAAGTAAACTTAAAAGTATATAAGCCAATTGAAATTTGGAAATGTTCCAGTATTGAAGATGCAATTTTAAAGTGTGAAGAAAATAAGGAGAAAGATTGCTGGGTATACATGGAGATAGCAACAGATAGGTACATAAGAGAAGATGAAATAAAACAAATGAAGGATTTGAAAAAAGATATTTTAGAGATAATGCCAAAGGTTAAAGGGATAGATGAAGATACTACTCTAAATATAAGTGAAAAATCTTTTGAAGAAATATTTGTTGATTTTTACACAAAAGAAAGAGGAGTGCCGCCAGAAGATGAAGTGCTGGAATTACTTCTATCTATTATAAATGAAGAAGGGGAAGAAAATGAGGCCAATTAAATTAAGAATTAAAGGATTAAACAGTTTTATTGATGAGCAGACAATAGATTTTGATAGATTAACAGATAGAGGATTTTTTGGGATTTTTGGACCGACTGGAAGTGGAAAATCAACTATATTGGATGGTATAACTTTGGCTTTATATGGAAATGTAGCTAGGAAGAGCTCTAATTATATAAATACTAATTGTGATAGGCTAAATGTAAATTTTGAATTTCAGATATCTGGAGCAGAAATTAAAAGATATGTTATAGATAGAGAATTTAAAAGAAAAAAAGATGGAGGCATAAACTCTGGAAAATGTAAAATAGTAGATATAACCAATATAGAAGAGGAAGAAGTTTTAGCAGATGGAGTTAAGACAATAAATAAAAAGGTTGAGGAGATTATAGGCCTTAACTTAGAGGATTTTTCTAGAACTGTTGTGCTGCCACAAGGAAAGTTCAGTGAATTTTTAAAGCTGGAAGGTAAAGATAGGCGTGACATGCTTGAAAGATTATTTAATCTAGAGCAATTCGGGGATAATTTATCTAGAAAGCTTAGTTTAAAAATAAATAAAGAGAGAACTGAAAACAGTGTTTTACTTGGTCAATTAAGTGGATATGATGATATAAGCGAAGATATATTAAAAGAAAAAGAAAGTACGTTAGAAAAATTAAAAAAAGATCTAGAAACTCTAAGAGAACAATTAAAAGTAATTGAGAAAAATTATAAAGAAAATGAAGAAATATGGAAGCTACAATTAGATTTAGAGGAGTATAAAAATAAAGAAAAAGTATTAAAAGAGCAGGAAGAAAAAATAAATAAGTATATAGAAATGATAAAACTTGGAGAAGCAGGTGCAAAGGTTATACCGTATATTAATGCTTTTGAAAATACTATAAATGAGCTTAAAATAAATGAAATTGAATTAGATAAATTAAAAGTAGCAATTGAGAAGATTAAAGAAGAAAAAGAGATTATAGAAAAGTTATGGAATGAAGCAAAAGTTAGTAAAGATAAAAAGCTGCCAGAGCTAATGATACAAGAACAAAAGGTAAAGGATGCAATTGAAGAAAAAAAATTAGTAGACGAAATACAAAAAAAGATAGATATATTGAAATTACAGATAAGTGAAGCTGAGGTTGTAAGCAAAAGAGATAAAGAGGAGCTCATTAAGGTTAATGAGGAAATTAAGGATAAAGATAAAATTGTAAAAGAGCATGACAAAAAGTATGAGGAATTAAAAATAGATGAGCAGCTTAAAGAAAAAGTTCAAGAAGGAATTCTTTTAGAAGAAAAGTTAAATAGCTTGAAGTTATCTATAACTAAAGATAATGATAAGAAAAAATTTTTGGAAAAAGAAAATGGTAAGACTATATCTGATGGTAAAAGTTTAAGAAATATCATAGAAAAAAGCATTAAAGCTTTAGAGGAGAAAGAGAAACATTACGAAGAACTGCTTAAAAGCTCTCCGGGAGAATCAAAAGACTTAGTCAATTTAAAGCAACTGATAGTTGAAAATGAGCAGAAGTGGAAAAGTCATAATAAATTAATAAAAGAAATAGAATTTGCTGAAGAAGAAATAAAAAAATTAAATACTGAAATAACAGCTAAAAAAGAAGATGAGCATAGACATGAAGAAGAGCTTGAAAAGATTAAACTTAAGCAAAAAGAAATAGAAAGAGAGAATTTAGCGAATATTCTAAGAAGCGGGCTTAAAGAAGGGGAAGTATGCCCGGTTTGTGGTTCGACTCACCACAATAAAGAAGATATAGTTAAAATAGAAGTTGAAAATATAGACGATATAGAAAAAGAGGTTCAACTTAAGGAAGCTGAAATAAAAACTATTAATAATAGTATAATTGAGAAACAAACTAGGATAAATAATTTTAATGAGAAAATAAAGATTAATGAAGAAGAAATAAATAAACTTGGAATTAAATTTAATGAAAAGTCTTTAGAAGAATTGCAAGATGAATTTAAGAATTTAGAAAAAGCTTTAGAAGACTATACTAAGGATAAAGAAACATTAGATAAAGATATTAACAAATTAAAAAATGATATAAATATTAAAAATGGTGAAATAAATGAACTTAGAGCTGTAGTTAGAACTAATAGAAGACAATTAGATGATTTAGATAAAAGTCTTAAAGAAAATACAGAACACTTAAATGATGTAGAAAGCAGAATAAATATATTAAAATCTGAGACTTCAGTCATTGATTTTATTGAAAAGAGTAAAGAAATAAGAGAGGTTGAAAAAGAAAGAGAAAGGATAGCTAAGATAATAAAAAGTAACAGAGAATTATTAGAAGTGCTAGAGAAAAATAAAGAAAAATTAAATAATGAATTAACAATGACAAAAGAAAAATTGACTAAAGATAATGCTGAGCTTAAGAGCCATGAAGAAAACAAAGCAGAAAAGCTTCATATGATAAAAAGTAAAGTCAATAATGAAGAAGATTTACTATCATTGCTTAGTACAGTCAAAAATAATATACAAAATATTAATAAAGAATTTGAGAAGGCTGAAAATAGTAAAACTGCGATTGAAAAAGAGTTTTTAGATAACAATGAAAAATTTATAGCTGCAGTTAGTAAGAACAAAGAACTTAGTAAGAGAAAAAATGAAGAAGAGTCTCGGTTGGAAGTTGCAATTGATAGTGAAGGCTTCAATTCCTTAGATGATGTTAAGAAGAATCTAATTAAAAAAGAAGAGATTAATGAATACAAGCTGAAAGTAGATAATTACAAGGATAGTGCATTAAAAGTAAAAGGCGCAATTGAAAGTTTACTTAATAAAATTTCTGGTAAAGAGTTAAGTGAAGAAGAATATTCAAAAGTAAAATTGTTACAAAATCAAAAAGAAGTAGAAGTTAATGATGCAAATGAACATAAGATTAAACTTGAAGAAGAATTGAAAAGTATAAAAACTAAACTAGATGAACAAAAGGAACTTTTGGAAAAGAAGAGCAAATTGGAGCATAAATTAGCTTTACTTAATGATTTAGATAAGTTGTTTAAAGGAAAGAAATTTGTAGAGTTTGTAGCAATAAATAGATTAAAATATATTTCTATTGAGGCATCTAGAAGGTTAAAGGAAATAACTCATGGAAACTATGGATTAGAAGTTGATGAAAATAGCAGATTTATAATTAGGGATTATAAAAATGGTGGAGCTAGAAGGGATGCAACAACTTTATCTGGAGGGGAAACCTTCTTGGCATCTTTATCGTTAGCCTTGGCCTTATCAGCTCAGATTCAGCTAAAGGGAACAGCACCACTAGAATTATTTTTCCTTGATGAAGGCTTTGGAACATTAGATGATGAGCTTCTTGAAGTTGTAATGAGTTCTTTAGAAAGAATTCATAACGAAAAGCTAAAGGTTGGAATTATAAGTCATGTTGAGGCTATAAAAAATAGAGTTCCTGTAAAACTTATGATTACACCAGCAGAATGTGGAATGGGAGGAAGCAAGGTAAGAATCGAGAGAAGTTAGACTTACAAGAATTATATATAAAGCTTTTAATTAAAAGTAAAAGGTACTCGTTTTATTGAGTACCTTTTATTTAAGTCTTTTTTATAAGCTAAAAAGTTTCTTTATTTCTTCATACTTTTCATGAGTAAGGAGGGCATCTTTTTCTGTATTTTTTAGTTTAACAACATAGGTCCACCGTCCATAAGGATAAATTTTTGTTATTAAGGATAGATTTATAATATAGGATTTATGGCTTCTAAAGAATTGCGAGTTATCTAATTTTTCCTCTATATCTGACAAAGAAATAGATGTGGTAAAGCTATCTGTCTTAGTATAAATAACAGTGGAGTTTTCCTCTCGCTGCACTAGTACAATTTCCTTTGTGTCAACAAAGCTTATGCCATCCTTATTCTTTATCATAAGTTTGTCCAAGCCTTTTTCATGTTTGATTATTTTATCGATACCATCTCCATAAACAGGTTTATTTAGCTTTTTTATTCTGTCTAAGGTCTGTAGTACTCTTTCTATTTTGAAAGGTTTTATTAAATAGTCAAAGGCATATAATTGAAATGCATCAGGCATATATTCCTGGTGGGCAGTTGCAAAGATAATTATTACCTTTGGATCTATATCGGTTAAAATTTTAGCACAATCTATGCCGCTGAACCCAGGCATTTCTATATCAAGAAACACAACCTCTGGGCGCTGTTCTTTAAATAAGCTTATAGCCTCTTCTCCACTATCTGTATCACAGACAACTTCAAAACCACCAGATTTGTCTAATATTTTTTTTATTATAGTTCTCATTCCCTTTTCATCATCAACTATAAGGACTTTTATATTCATAAGAAATTCTCCTAATTTTAAAATCTTCTTTTCCTTCGAGTTTTGCTTCTTGGTTTTCCAACTATTTCTGAAAGTATAATAGCTTGCTTAAGCCTTGCAGATGTAAGTTCTTGTGCAATAGAGTCTATTACTCCTTGTGGGTTTGAAGAAGTAACTTGCTGCTTGTTAGCTAAGACATCATTGTTATAAGTTGCATTAGAATAATTATCTCCTAGAGATACATCTTTATTATATTCATTCCTTTCGCTGGCATTTACATTAGTATTATCTTTATTTTGTATTGCATCATTTGTACCGAGGTTATCAAAATATCCTAAAATTTCATTAAATTTATCTGATATAACTGTAGGATCTTTTAGGATATTCATAGTAGATTTTAATATAGAAATAGTATCATTATACTTCATATACTTCATTCTCCTAAGAGTTTATTTTTTATCTTTATTTTCCGCGTCGTTTGAGGTCAAAGTTTGATTTTTATTTCCTGCTTTAGAAATAGAACTCCTCATACTTGTATCAGCAATTACGTTTTGCATATCATAATAATCCATTATTCCAAGTTTACCTTCTCTAAGTGCATAAGCCATTGCTTTTGGTACTTCTGCTTCAGACTCTACAACAGCAGCTCTCATTTCTTGTTCTTTAGCGACAGCCATTGCTCTTCTTTCTTCGGCTTTAGCCTGTGCAATGTTCTTATCAGCTTCTGCCTGTAGTGTTTGAAGATGAGCGCCTATATTTCTTCCTACATCCACGTCAGCTATATCTATAGATAGAATTTCAAAAGCTGAACCTGCATCTAATCCTTTATCTAATACGGTTTTTGAAATAGCATCTGGATTTTCGAGTACTGTCTTATGAGTAGTAGAAGAACCAACTGTAGTTACTATACCTTCACCAACTCTGGCTAAGATAGTTGCTTCTCCAGCGCCTCCAACAAGTCTTTCAAGATTAGCTCTAACTGTAACCCTAGCTTTAACTAGAAGTTCTATACCATCCTTTGCAACTGCTGAAACATTTGGAGTTTCAATCACTTTTGGATTAACACTCATTTTAACTGCTTCTAAAACATCCCTTCCAGCTAAATCAATAGCAGCAGCCTTTTCAAAATGCAAGTCTATGTCAGCCCTATGAGCTGCAATTAGTGCATTTACTACATTATCTACATTACCACCAGCTAAATAATGGGCCTCTAATTGATTAACACTGAGTCCCATACCAGCTTTTGTTGATTTGATAAGTGGAATTACTATCTTAGAAGGCACAACTCTCCTAAGTCTCATACCGATTAAATTAAATATACTTACCTGAACATTAGCGGCTAAAGATGATATCCATAATCCTATTGGAACAAAAGTAATAAACACAGCAATTAAACATACTACTGCTATAGCAGTTATAACTAAATTAATAACCATTAATAATCTCTCCTTTAAAAACTAATCATTTATTTTTTTTACTAATAATTTTACTCCGCTCACTTTAAATATTTTAATTTTAGAGCCAGAGGAAATATATTCTCCATCAGAAATTACATCGAATTTAACACCGTCTATATCTACAGAACCTGATGGCCTTAGGTCAGTAACTGCAATTCCTCTTTTATCGAGCAGATAATCTAAATCTGAGGAACTAATATATCCATGTTCTCTTTTTTGTTCTTCTGACAAAACTAATGGTTTAAAGAGTTTCCCCTTTGCGAAGAATGTTAAGACTACGCCTAGCATAACTCCGAGAATTGCTAAGATAGCTAATGACATAATTAGTGCTTGAGCAAAATTTTGAGCTGTTAGTACTACGGCTAGTATTAGAAATATAGCTCCAGCAATTCCAGGGACTCCAATGCCTGGAATATGCATCTCTAAAAATACTAGACCAAAGCCTATAATTAAAAGTACTACTGTAAGGACTGTTATATCTGGTAAAAATACACTCATATTGTTCACCCCCCTTAATTCAGTTAACAGTTAACAATTCACAGTTAAGGAAGAAAAGCCTATAGGCTTTTCAGAAAATATATTCAAGAAATCTCCCCAAAGAGGGGATTTAATCCTTAACTTATCACTTATAACTATATATAGTTTCTTTATTAATTTACTCAATCTAAAAATTACAAGTAATAAATCAAGTTTTTGATTTGTTTATCTATATGTATATATTAATCCAGATAGTTGTGATTAGTAATATAAAACTTATGAATTATACATTTTTGAGATTCAGATGTCATTTAAGGCACATGAAAAATTAGAAATCTTAGGGCATAAATTACTCTGAGAATATGTATAATCATTGTGCTTTAGGTAAAATTATTTCAAAGGAAGTCCGTTCTTCAGTCGATGTGACAGATATTGTACCAGAAAAGTTCGTAACAATTTCGTTTACAATAGCAAGCCCCATACCATCTCCTTTACTGCCTTTGGTAGTAAAACCTTCTTCAAATATTTTATCTATAATTTCTGTAGGTATATTATCTCCATTATTTGATATATTAAGCTTTATACTTTGTAAATTTTCTGATAATTCAATAAGCATATATCTATTATCGGGTTTCAACTTCAACGCAAATATAGCATTATCTATTATATTACCCATGATCCTGCAAAACTCCCATGGTTCCATATTAAGATGTTTTAAATCACTTTTTATTTCTAGTTCCATATCTATTTCGTTTTTTTCTGCCATTTGTAATTTAGCTTGAAGAAGTGCATTTACAGCAGGCTTGGAAGTCTTTAGAGCTTTACTGACCCTTGCTATATCTTTATAGACAGGCTCTATGTATTGTCTAGCTTCATCAAATTCTTCAAGTTCCATCAATGAGTAAATAACTTGAATGTGATTTAGATAATCATGTCTTTGAGTTCTCAAAGTCTTATTGAATGCTTCAAGATAATTTATGGTATCGATTAAATTACTGCTCCCCTTTTTAAAGAGAAGATTATAGAATATAATACCTGTAATAATGCTATTAATACCTATACTGATAGCTATGACATTGATAATAAAGTTTCCTTCTATCATATAAGGATTTCTATATTTATAATAGATAAATAATGTTATAAATATTACTTGTATCAAGTTTAGAAATATAGATAATAATACTATTTTAGATATATTTTTTACTTGCTTTTTAACTGTCATGTATTCCCTCCATATAAACAATATCAAGTATATTTTACCATATTTTACTTAAATTAATATCAAATAAACTATTTCTTATATAATAATTTAAAATTTTACTTCTAAAATATAACGTTTACAGATAAATGTGGTATAATAAATATATAATCAATTATATATTTAAAGGGGGAATAAATATGCTTTGGGTTAGTATTTTTATTTGTGCTATATTAATTGGTTGTAATGCTTTTTACAATACTGATGAAACTCCAAAAAGGTATAAAGAAGGCGAGCAAAAGACAGAAAGAAAATAAATATGAAGTAGTTTTTAGAATATAGAGAAATGACTTATAATAAATTAAGATTAATTTTAGGCTATCTAATTATGTAGATAGCCATTTTTTATTTAAAAAATCTAGTGCTAATTATATTAGATTTATAATTATGTGCGTGAAGTGGAAATTAAGTGTTATAATATAATAGAAATTCCATAAAAGGAAAAATTCAATATATTAGAGGCGATAAAAATTGTTTAATTGTAAATCTAGCTTGATTTTATCTTTTTACAATTCTCTAGATAAAATCAATATTAGAAGAACTGTTAGACCTAGTAAATGTAATAGGCCTGTTTACTTTATTCCAACGTGAATACCATTCTAAACTATATAAAAAATAATTATTAGAATTAAAGAAATAATTTTTAGGAGGATATTCACAATGGCAGAATTAAAGTTAATTAAAAGAATAAAGAAAACTAACGGAGCTAAAAAGGAAAGAAGAGAAGGCAAGATTCCAGGAGTAATTTATGGGAAAGAAATAGGAAACGAAATTTTTGAAGTAGATGAATCAGCATTGTTAAAAGAAATTTCCACTCATGGAGAACACGGAGTAATAAAGTTTAACCTTGAAGGAAATAAGGGGACAGCTGTAATTAAAGAAGTTCAAAAGAACTCATTTGGAAATAAAGCCATTCATGTAGATTTTGAAGAAATAGCAGCTAATACTAAAATGCAGACTGAAGTATTGATAAAAATTGTTGGTAAAGGGCTTTTGGAAAGCAGAGGCTTGATTTTGCAAACTCAAAGAGATTTAGTTAAGGTATCTTGCAAAGCAAAGGATTTACCAAAGGACGTTGAACTAGATGTTTCTAATGGGCAAGCAGGAACAGTTTATACATTTAAAAATCTACAATTTGCAAAGAGTATTGAAATTGTAGATGATTTATCAACTGTTATAGGTTCGATAAGTCAAGAAGAAAAAAGAGAACCAGAAGTAGAAGAATAGAATAATATTATATTTTAAAATGTTATAAAAATCATTTCTTAAATATTTGGAAAATATTTAAGAAATGATTTTTCTCATTTATAGGGATAAATTATTCCATAATGATAAATAATTTATTTAGTAACAGTAATACATAGGCTGTAAATCTAATTATCAGCGAAGAGTGATACTATAGCTGTGTACTGAAAAATTAAGAGAAAATTACTAAAATATATAAAATAGTTTTTATATATGGATAAATAATGTATAATGGATAAGAGAAAAAACCATGGAGAGGGGATTGTAAAATGAACTACAAAGAAAAATATAATGCATGGATTAATTCTGATCTTATTAATGAAGAAACAAAAAATGAATTGAGAAGTATATCTGATGAAAAAGATATTGAAGATAGATTTTACCAGGATTTAGATTTTGGTACTGGTGGACTCCGAGGGATAATAGGAGCTGGAAGCAATAGAATGAATATATACACTGTTGCTAAAGCTACTCAAGGATTTGCCAATTATTTAAATGATAGTTTTAAGAATCCTTCCGTTGCAATTGCATATGATTCAAGAAACATGTCAAAAGAATTTGCAAAAGCTGCTGCACTTACATTATGTGCAAATGATGTTAAAGTATATTTATATGAAAATTTAAGACCAACGCCAGTATTATCTTTTACGGTTAGAGAATTGAAATGCAAGGGTGGTATTGTAATAACTGCATCTCATAATCCTAAAATATATAATGGTTACAAAGTGTACGACGAATTCGGGGGACAAGTAACGGATGAAAAAGCAAAGAAAATAATCAACTGTGTTAATGCGGTGGATGACTTCTCAAAAACAAAGAATATTGATGAGAATATTGCTTTAGAAAAAGGATTACTAAATTATATTGGAGAAGAAGTAGATAAAGTATATTATGAAAAAGTTAAGGGCTTGACAATAAGAACCGATTTAGTCAAAGATAAAGCAAGTAATTTAAAGGTTATATATACTTCGATTCATGGTTCGGGAAATGTTCCAGTAAGAAGCGTATTAAATCAGTTAGGTTATAGCAATGTTAAGGTTGTTAAAGAACAAGAAGCTCCAGATGGAAACTTCCCAACTGCATCATATCCTAATCCAGAAAATCCAGATGTATTTGAATTAGCTTTAAAAATGGCTGAGGCAGAAAATCCAGATATAATATTTGGAACTGATCCAGATTGTGATAGAATTGGTCTTGTCGTTAAGAACAGTATCGGGGAATACAAAGTGTTAACAGGTAATCAAACAGGGTTACTTTTAACTCATTATATATTAAGTTCATTAAAGGAAACTAATAAGTTACCACAAAATGGAGTTGTAATAAAAACAATTGTAACAACAGAAGGTGCTAGAAAGATAGCAGAAGATTTTGATGTTGAACTTATGGATGTATTAACAGGGTTTAAATATATTGGAGAGAAAATAAGAGAATTTGAAGATGCAGGAAATAAAACTTATTTGTTTGGATTTGAAGAAAGTTATGGATATCTTGCAGGAGATTTCGTACGTGATAAAGATGCAGTAATAGCAGCTATGCTAGTATGTGAAATGTGCCTTTATTATAAAGAACAAGGAAAGAGCCTTTATGATGCATTAATAGACTTATATGAGAAATATGGATATTTCAAAGAAACTCTTATATCTCTAGAATTAAAAGGAAAAGAAGGACAGGAGAAAATAGCCAGCTGTATAGAAGCCTTAAGAAATGAACCAATAAGTAATGTTGACGATGTTAAAATCGTTAAGAGGTTAGATTACAAATTGAGTATTGAGGAAGATATTATAAATAAGGCTAAAGTATCTATTGACTTACCTAAGTCTAATGTATTAAAGTACATTTTAGAGGATAGTTCATATTTTGTAGTAAGACCATCAGGAACAGAGCCAAAGATGAAAATTTATTTAGCAGTAAAGAGCAGCAGTTTAGAAAATGCTGAAAAAGATATTGCGAAATTTAAAGAAAAAGTAATGGAAATAATTAATGGAAAGTTAAACTAAATTTCCATAGAAAGCATATGAGAGAAAATAGATTAGATTAAGGTGCTAGTTAATTATTTTTGAATATGCCTAAATTGCTATCATCCTTATCGATGATAGCAATTTCTTTAGGCACAATCAAATAAATAACAAGTCCATTTGCCAGCCTATTTTCCATCATAGCA